>CAIVKT010000438.1 GCA_903906615.1 uncultured Bacteroidota bacterium
CCACGTATACCTATCGCATCAGTAGTTACTACCCGCGCACTTCGCCAGGCAGATACTGAAGCAGCAGCAGCGGCAGCGCCCGGAGCTAAAGCAGCAGCCCCGGCGGCGGCAGCAGCAGCAGCTAAGCCCGCAGCTAAGAAATAATGATGATCAATGCCCTTTATATAGAGCCTCCCGCTGCAAAGCGGGAGTTTTTTATGTCTGAGGAGTGTACGCAAAGAATTGAATGAAAAGTTTTATTTTCATTAACTCTTTTTTGCTCAATTTTAAGAGCGATGCCGATACCTGCAAAAATAATGAGTATAGCCAGAAGGGCAGGATGGTTGCTACTCTCCTTGTTCATTGTGCTCAATATCATTGCTGCTATACAGGCATGGAAGTTCACGCATTTTCAGAATGGAGGGATAAGGAGAACGGATACACCTAAGCCCATTAAAAAAGGTACAGTTGTTATTTACAGGAGTGGATAACCCCAGGCCAGTGAATGATGTGCTGCCTGCGCATCCATACCAAACCGTAGTTATCAACAGCAATGTAAAGATTGAGTGCTGGGCTATAAAGGCTGTGGGCAAGCCATCGAAGGGCAGCGTGATACTGTTTCACGGTTATACCAGTAATAAATCGGCACTGCTGGACCGCGCCGAGGTGTTCCTTCAAAATGGTTATGATTGCCTGCTGGTGGATTTTATGGGGTCGGGAGGATCGGGAGGCGACCAGACCACCATTGGCTATAAAGAAGCAGAGGAGGCAAAAGACTGTTATCAATACCTGGCCACCACAGGCGTGCAGCATATATACCTGTATGGCTCGTCTATGGGTGCGGTAGCTATAATGAAGGCCGTGAACGACTACAATATACAGCCACAGGCCATAATTATAGAATGCCCCTTCGGTACTATGTACGAAACGATAGAAGCCAGGTTCAGGATGCTGCATGTGCCCTCTTTTCCTATGGCAGGCATACTGCTGTTTTGGGGCAGCGTGGAGAATGGGTTCTGGGGCTTCAGTCACTGCCCTGTAGATGATGCGAAAGCAATACACTGCCCTACCCTGCTGCAATACGGCGAAAAGGATGAGCGGGTAACGCGTAGAGAAACGGACGAAATTTATAACAACCTGCCCGGGCAGAAACAACTCATCACGTATCCGCAAGCAGGGCATGATGATTACCTGGAACTATGTAAAGAGGAATGGAGCAGGAATGTCACTACTTTTTTAAACAGGTACTGATATTCCATCAATAGCATATTATTTTCAGCAAAAACTAAATTTTATTTAGTTGAAAATGAATTTTATTGAAAATAGTATTACTTTTGTATCACAGTATGCAAAAGAATTTACCTCATATTTGTCCCAGTTGCTCGTCTACCCTTAGGGTAAAAAGCATGGTATGCGAGCAGTGCAGCACCGAAGTGACCGGTATTTTTCCATTGCCACTTTTGGCCAGCCTTACCCAAACAGAACAGGATTTTATAGTGGCATTTGTAAAGAGCAGCGGCAGCCTCAAGATCATGGCACAACAACTGGGCCTGAGCTACCCCACTGTGCGCAACCTGCTCGACGACATCATACAGAAAATAGAAACCAACGAAAAGAACAATAAAAAAACTTCCAAATGAAAAAATGGCTTTTCAATCCCTTTGTATATATAGCCGGCGCAAGAGCGCTGCTGACCGGTGCAGGTATAATGGCCGTAACGGCTGTTGTGGCCTACTTCAGCCTCACTCATTTTGACGGGGTGCTGGATGCGCATTTGGGCGACAAAGCAAGTATAGGGCTTTGCTTCATAGAGCAATTAACAAACCTGGCCTGCCAGGCAGTATTTTTCTTTATAGCAGGCAAGATATTTTCCCCATCTGCTATACGCTTTATAGATGTGGCGGGAACGATGGCTTTGTCGCGCTGGCCTATGCTGCTTTTTGCTTTTGTAGGTTTTCTTTATGCGGGCGTTGATATGTCTAATGCAGATCCAATGTACACGCTCAATCAACATCTTATGCTGATAGGCGTTACCAGCATTATAGGTCTTGTGCTGGTCATATGGATGGTAGCCCTGATGTACAATGCCTTTACAGTATCGTGTAATTTGAAGGGAGGCAAAGCGACAGGCGCGTTCATCGGCGCCATCATAGTGGCAGAGGTAGTTGCTCATTTATTCATTCACAGCATTTATAAACACTTTATCTGATCGTTATGAAAAAAGCTATTCTTTCCTTGTTATTGCTGGGCTGCGGCTCATTTGCTTTTGCGCAAACGCGCGCCGACTATGATGCGGCTGTGAGCAGGTTTCAGCACTTCTACAACCTGAACCAGACAGACAGCATTTATAGTATGATGAGCGAGCGGGCGCACAAGATGCTATCGCTGGACAGGACAAAGCTGGTTTTCAAACAGGTACACCAGTATGGCGACCTGAAGTCTTATGAGTATATGAGGTCCGACAACGGGCTGTATTATTACAAGTCTGTTTTTGAGACCACGGTACTCACCTTCCTGGTAGGGCTGGATAAGGATAATAAGCTGGAGACCTTCCGCCTGCTGCCTTATGCGGCTGATACTACGGCATCGAACTACAATATAACTACAGACAAGGGTGGCAGGCTGTATGGCACACTTACCCTGCCTTTACCTCCTACAAATAAAAAGGTGCCCGTGGTATTGCTGATAGCAGGCAGCGGCCCTACAGACCGGGATGGCAACAGCACCATGGGCGTGAGCGCCAATACTTACAAGATGATAGCCGACTCGCTGCAACATGCAGGCATAGCCTGTGTGCGCTATGACAAACGTGGCGTGGCTGCGAGTGCCGCTGCATTGGATAATGAAAGCGGGCTGCGCTTTGAAGATATGGTGAGCGATGCAGATGCCTATATTAAGAAAATGAAGGCCGATGGCCTTTTCTCAAACGTATATATCCTGGGGCATAGCGAGGGCTCACTGGTGGGCATGCTGGCAGCAGAAAAAGAGCATGTGGCGGGTTATATATCGGTGTCGGGTATTGCAGAGCGTGCGGACAAAATAATGGAATTGCAGATAAAGGCGCAATCGGAGGAAGTGGCGGCAAAGGCTACTGTATTGCTTGATAGCATACGCAATGGCTATACCGTAGAAAATGTGCCGGAAGAACTGGCGGCATTGCTGCATAAGTCGGTACAGCCTTATTTGCGCTCGTGGATGAAATATGTGCCGGGCGAGGAGATAAAGAAAGTGAAAGAACCTATACTGATCTTGCAAGGCACTACAGATATACAGGTAGAAGTAGCGCAGGCCGAACTGCTGAAAAAAGCCAGTCCGCATGCCAGGCTAACTATTATAAAAGGCATGAACCACATACTGAAAACAGCGCCTGCAGACAGGCAGGAGAATATGGCTACTTACAAAGACCCTGCCCTGCCGCTAAGTACGGGGCTGATGGGGGCGATAGTGGGTTTTGTGAAGTGATTTTTATGGCTAAATAAAGAATGGTAAGTTATCTCTTGTTATTACTAACTGATGTGGTAATTGCATTAATGTGTATGGATGTGCTGCATGTGCATCATTAGGGTGTTATCTGTCATGCGCGAACCGCAGAGTCCTCCGCTGAAAAAGCGGAGAGACTCTGCGGAAACACAAGATAACCACTCTTTGAAACAAAGAAATTCAGGTTATATTATTTCAACCTTCAGACCTAATTTAAGTCGCTGAGAAATTTCATCAAGCTGCTGTTTTTTAGTCTGTGTTGCAGAGTGAGTCATAATATATAACCCTGGCTTAACTTCGTCTTGTCTATAAAAGTCATCTTTTTTATTGGCTACTAATGGTACACCACAGCACATTATACCTAATTGTTGAACCCTTTCAAACCCAATTGTGCGAATACAACTAATTAGGGTCTGTAAAGCAAATCTGTCTGATATTATTTTCCCATCAGGGAACTTTACAGAAAGAACTGTTTTACCTGATTTATTATGGTGCGAGATAGTAAAAGTATTTTTAGATACAAATGTTTTTGTGTTTAATTGTGATTTGGGAATGTCTTCCATACTAATACTAGAAAAATTCCGTTTTCTAGTTAGGGGTTGCTAAATAACCTTCCAATCGTTATCTGCTTTATCTTTCAGGA
>CAIVKT010000439.1 GCA_903906615.1 uncultured Bacteroidota bacterium
TGCTCCTGGTGGTTCACGAAATAGTGGTGCGCTGGTATAGCGCCAAATCTATTGTAGTGCGTAAAGTACTCTTCGTATAGATTGCTCACCATTGGGTTCTTCAGCAGCGATGGGTCTACACGCTCTTCTATAAGACGTGCAACTGATTCGTAACCTTCGTGCTGCTCATGGCCATGCTCTATAAGCACACGCAGCAGTTGCCACTCCTGCAGCTCATCTGTGGATAGTGGTGCGGTTGCAGGCTCTTGTTCTGCGGCCAATTGGTCGGCCTCGGGTATCGCAGCCTCATCGCGGCGGATATGCTTTTGCTCGGTTTCCACCCGGTCGCGGATGTATTTATTAACGAGGTTGACCAACCCAGCTTCATCCACATCCAGCTTGCGGGATGCTGTGCGTATATAGTGCGATTGCAGCGAAAAATCTTCGGCTTTATTGATCTTGGATATGCTTTCTGCTATCTCGTTAGCCAGCTTGGAGCGTTTTACAGGGTCGTTGCCGGCATCGGTAAGGCCCACCTGCAGGCGAAAGCTGATGACATCCTGCTTATGCTCTTTGATGTATTCGTGAAACTTGGCCGCGCCCGATTTCTGTACAAAGCTATCGGGGTCTTCGCCATCGGGCAGCAGTACCAATTGCACATTGAAGCTTTGCGAAAGGGCCATATCAAGGCCGCGCAGGGCGGCCTTGATACCAGCCGCATCGCCATCATATAGTATGGTCAGGTTTTTGGTGAGCTGGCCTATGAGGCGTAGCTGGTCTTCGGTAAGCGATGTACCGCTGCTGGATACCACATTCTCCACACCGCCCTGGTGCAGGGATATGACATCGGTATAGCCTTCCACCAGCAGGCATTCATCCTGCTTGCCTATGGCCTGGCGGCTCTGGTACATGCCGTAGAGTACCTTGCTCTTTACATACAGCTCATTCTCCGGGCTGTTGATGTATTTGGGGGCTTTCTCATTGCTTTTGAGGATGCGCGCGCCAAAGCCCAGTATCCTCCCTGTCATGTTCTGTATCGGGAAGATAACACGGCCACGATATACATCGTAATAGCTGCCGTTGCGGTTCTTGGCCAGCCCGGCGCGCTCCATCAGTTCGCCTTTGTGGCCCTTGCTAATGGCGGTACGGTAAAACGAATCCCCATTATCGGGGTTATACCCCAGCCGGAAGCGGTCTATAATATCTTTACGAAATCCCCTTTGCTTGAAGTAAGACATGCCTATGAGCTGCCCTTCTTCGGTATTCATCAGGGTATCATAAAAATAGGTGGCGGCATATTCATTGAGTATGCGCAGGCTCTCCTCGGTCAGTTGCTTTTGCTGCTGCTCCGGTGTGCGCTCGGTTTCTTCAATGGTTATCTTGTAGTAGTCGGCCAGCCAGCGTATAGCCTCGGGATAGGTGAGCTTCTCATGGTCTTGTATAAAAGTGACCACATTGCCAGCCTTGCCGCACCCAAAGCATTTATAGATGCCCTTGGCGGGCGATACATTGAAGGATGGTGTCTTCTCGTTGTGAAAGGGACAATTGGCAATGTAATTGGTGCCTCGTTTTTTGAGGCGCACAAACTGGCCTATGACATCAACGACATCGGCACGGTTCATTACTTCCTGTATAGAGGCGGGGGAGATCATTTTTGCGAAGATAAGATTTTTGAATGGCTCAATGACTCAATAGCGTGATGACTCAATGCTTTTGATTTGTGATATAATTATTTTTAATGGACTAAATGAAAAGGCCGCTCCTTTGCGGGAGCAGCCTGAGCATTTTTATAAAAAAATTTTAACGCGGGTTTTCTTTATTTGCTAACTGTTTATATAATCGGGTTGTTTTTTACAACAAGCGTTCCAGCCATTTTATCGTGCAGGGTCTGGTTTTTCTCATCCCACAGCATCATGAAATAGCCGAAGAATAGGATGATTTCAGAAACCAATTTGCCGAAATGCCTACCTGTAGCCTTGCCGAAAGAGATGCGTTGTCCCTCCATGTCTGTAACCTTCAATCCTAAAGCCATTTTTCCGACTGTAGCTTGCTGTTTGCCAGACTCCATTAGTGCGAAATATAGCCAGCCCATAATAAGGAGAGTTATTTCATACATACATACACCCGCAGTGATAGGTTTATGATGTATTAATTCGGTGAGGATATTATCTTCCCCGGTTATCTGTTTTATGATAAAGGTCGGAACTAGAATAATAAGCCCATCAATTAGCGCTGCTGCAAACCGTTGCCAGAAGCCCGCGTAAACTACTTGTGTTGTTTCAAAAATGGATATTTCCTGTTCCTGCATGGGGCTATTTTCGGGGTTAGTAATTCGTGTTTTGACTATCTTTTTTTATAACCAGTGTCCCAGCCATTTTATCGTGGAGCGTCTGGTTGCGGTCATCCCATAGCATCATAAAGAAGCCGAACAACAGAATAATGGTGGAAACAATTTTGCCGAAATGCCTGCCGGTAGCCCTGCCAAATGAAATTCTTTCACCGCTTTCGTCAGTGACAATGATGCCAAGCGCTAATTTACCGATAGTAGCTTGCATTTTTCCGGACTCTAAAATTGCAAAATAGAGCCACCTGGCAATGATGGAAAAAATACTATAAGCTACTGTAGCAAAGGTGATCGCCTCGAATGACCGGGTAAGATAGAAAGTATTGATAAATTCCTGAGTGCCAACCATACGCTGGATAATAGAAAACGGAATACCCACTATAATAACATCTATGAATGCCGCGGCAAACCTGCGCCAGAAACCCGAATATACTACTCGCGGCTTTGTATCAAATATGGATATTTCTTCCCCCTCTATATGCATATGTGTGTGTTTTGTAAATACTAAGATAGCTAAGTATTTGATATTGTGTATGTACCTAAATAAAAATGGCCCCGGAAAGGGCCATTGCAATGATCTTGAAGCATAATTAAGCGGCATCGTCTTCATGCGCCTCTTCGGCCTCTTCATCAGTAGTTTCTTCTGTTTCTTCTTCAGAAGGCTCTTCTGTTTCTTCTTCGCTGTGTTCTTCGTGCTGTTCTGTTTCGTGCTCAGCTACATGCTCGTGTGCTGCCGATGAAATGGTTTCGATTACTTCGCTTTCGATGATTGTGTTTTCCATGATCTTTGTTTTTAGATGGTGAATTTCAAGCAATTTAAGTGGCGATCACTATCCGGAAGTCGCACCTAAGAGAACTTAATGAACAGGTAATGATAACAGCAGCTACAAATAATACTACGGTAATAATGCGTTCATATTTCTATGATATTATACCTTTGCAGCCATGAATGTGGAAGAAATAAGGGAGTACGCTATTTCTAAGCCTGATGTTGAAGAGGGCTTTCCGTTTGGGCCGGAAACGCTTGTATTCAAGATAGCAGGCAAGGTTTTCCTGCTTGTGGGGCTGGAAAATGATCCGCTGCAATTCAATGTGAAGTGCGACCCCGAAAAGGCAATAGAGCTGCGCGATGAATACGAGTGCATCATACCCGGTTACCACATGAATAAGAAACACTGGAACAGCGTGATCATAGATGGTACGTTAACTAACAGAAAGATAAAGGAGCAGATAGACCATTCTTATGATCTTGTGAAACCTAAAAAAAATAAACAATAAAAAGTAAAAAATAAAAAAAGTAGAGAGTAAAAAGTAGAGGGTAAATAGTAGGTAGTAGAAAGTAGAAAGTAAAAAAGTAAAAAAGTAAAAGACCTTTTTTTGATGATGAAGTATATACTCGTGTTCCTTGCTGTATTATATGTAGAGCCTGCTACTGCGCAGTCGTTGATCCCATTTGCGTTTCTGTCGGAAGATGATAATAGGCTGATCAAAGAGAATGACTCGTTGAAATTCTACGAAGCATCGGGCGGCGATACTTCTTATGTGGTAAGCCTCAATGAGGAGGCATCTTACTACAAACTGCTGAACAAAGAACATAAGGTGGTGGCCGAGGGCGGCTATATAGCAGAAGGCGATAAATACCTGCAGGAGGGCAAGTGGACAGAGCGCTATGAAACGGGCAAACTAAAGAAGGAAGGCTATTTTCACCGCAATATGCCCATGGGTACGTGGCAAGAGTTTTACCCCGGCGGTAAGCTAAAGGTGGTATCTAATTATGCTATAGTGACTGTTCATGGCGATATGATCACCTGCCTCAGCGGCACCTACCAGGAGTACTATGCCAATGGTAAATTAAAGGTAAGTGGCTTCTATAGTGGCGACCTGGTGACCAGACAGGATACACTCATCCTTACTGACCCCGTTGCCGATAAAAAAGTAATGAAATTTGCGGAACGCAAAGAACTTGTGCCGGAAAAGACCGGGCATTGGGAATACTATACCGAAACGGGGGAGTTGGATAAGAAAGAAGATCTATGATCTCCTCCCTTACCCCATGATGCTAAGGATATTCTTGATGTCGCTCCAGTTGCTTCCGAGCTTCTTTTGCAGGTGTTCAAGCAATTCTTTGTCTTTACCGATCTCGTCTATTAATTGCTCTTTGGTGAGATGAGGGAATTTTTCAGAGAGTTCTTTGCTAACTTCCGGCCATTTTTCGTTCAATGCGCTATTGTCCATTACTGTGTGTTTATTTTTTGTTTGTAAATACCGTGCCAAAGTTAGGATACTTTCGCCATCCGTTTTTTATAAATGCTACATTTGTTGCGGTGAAGATATTAAGAATTGGTTTTATGATATTGCTTGTCGCTGCCCGGCTAAGTGTGGCCGCGCAGAATTATTATGAACCTGTACCCAAAATATTTGAGGGCGGCCTGGTGGCAGGCTGCAACTTCACGCAGATAGATGGCGACAGCTTTTATGGATACCACAAGTTGGGGCTGGATGCGGGTGGGGTGGTGTATATACACTTCACGCCTGTGTTTGGCATCAGTATGGAGATCGCTTATTCGCAGAAGGGCAGCAGGGGAGAGCAGGTGACGCAATCGCCCAATATAGGCACTTATGTTGCCAAATATTTTATGAATGTGAACTATGTGGAGGTGCCTTTTGTGCTGCATGTAAAATTTGATGAGCTGGACTTTGAGGCCGGCGTTTCTTACGACCGCCTAATCAGTTCTAACGAATGGATACTCTCTGACCAGCAGGTAACGATAGACCCCGTGGCCAACCGTTTTAATACCTCAGATATAGACTACATTCTGGGGCTGAGCCACAAAGTATATAAGCAGTTTTACCTGGATGCCCGGTTTCTATACTCTATAACATCTATACGCCCGGCGGACCGCATACCCGTGGGATATGGGTATGGCGCACAGGGGCAATACAATAATATGTTGAGCGTACGGGTGATGTATCTCTTTAAATGACCGATGTTTACTAAATTTGCCCTCTATGCGGAAAAATCACCTGTTGTTCCTACTCACTGCTGCTACCCTGATGCTGATGGCCTCCTGCGCCAAGGAAGGACCTAATGGCGCCATAGGCCCTGCGGGGCCGGGCTATACAGGCAGCATAGCTGGCTATATAAAGTTGTATGACCAATATGGCAGCCAGGTGCTGATCAATACGAACCATATATCGCTGGAATTGGTGGGCACTGCGGCTATAGTAACACCGAATATTTATACTAACGACAGCGCAACCGGCAGCTACATTTATACGCCCATACTCACAGGCACCTATATCCTTACGGCTACTGATACGTCAGTAGCACAAACATATGGCGCAACCGCACTCAATCTCAACTTTGTATCTGGCACACTATACACGGATGTGCGGCTCTCGGCCCGGCCCGATTCTTTCATAACTTCGTTTACCACTTACCTCAATCCTGGTTCATCGAATGATTCTTTAGTGATCACCGTATTGCCTGATACACGCCCCAGGAAAGCTATATTTTTTATGGGCAACAGCCCGTATGTGAATAACCTAACCCCACAATACCTGCTCAAATACATAACCACCGTACCTGCCAATGCCACTACGGTAACGCAGTTGGTGCCCCGCCAGGACCTTACTGATGTGGGCTATGCGAGTGGCACAAAAATATACTATGCTGCCTATAGCTATGTGGTGGGCGATGTATCGGTATACGAAGACCAGAGCACCGGCCGGAATGTTTATAATGCGGTGAATTCCACGCCTATTGTGGATACTACATATGTGCCGTAGGAATATAAGATTTGTCAACTTTTAAAAAGTTGACAAATCTGGACTCGCGATGTTTTAAACGAATTGCCATTACCTAACAGCCTCCACCCTATATCCCTCTTTGCGTAGCAAATTAATGACACCCGCATCACCCCAAAGATGGCCTGCGCCTACTGCAAAGAATACAGAGGATGTGGCCATATCCTTTTGCATACGGGCGATCCATTTTTTGTTGCGGTCGCTGAGGAAGGGGCCCATTTCATCGGCCATATCTTTTGAGGTGGCTATCTCGGCGTAAAGTTTGGGCAGGTCTTGTTGTTTGTAGGTAGCTACCATTTCGTAGTATTCACTATCGTTGTCGGAGGTGTTCTGTATCTCGTCCATGATGGTCTTTACTACGCTGTCGGTAGGTACGCTTTCTATTACGTCCAGTTGCTCCTGTGCTGCTTCGAGGCCCATTATTTTTTTCTTTTCCTGCTGCGCTTCTGTCATCAGGGTTTCTTCGCAGGATGTGGTGTTCTTGTGTTTGTAGCCTGCCGTTATCAGCATCATCTCCACGGCCACAGGCTTCATTTGCTCAAATAGGGTAATGCTCATGCCCACGGTGTCTTTCATGTATTTCGCCAGCAATGCGTACTGCTGTGGTGTGAAGTAATCGGGGAGTTTTTTACCGCTTTTGTCTATAAAGCCCTGCGCTATCTCCATTTGCAGCTTAGGGTCGCTCAGGTCCATTTCCAGGCACAGCGCATCGGTTTGCGCCAGGCTTTCTTTCATTTTGTCCGTCCATACATAATCATCTTTTTTGATCATGTGGATGGTGCCAAACAGGTAAGATGGCTTACTCATGCCCTTGCCGCTGATGCGCCACAGCAGCGACTTATTATTGTCGTTGTTTTGAGCGCCTGCTTGCAAAACCAGCAGCAGGGTCGCCAAACACGCTATTATCCTTTTCATGCGGTAAAATTAGGCGGGTTATCTTATCTTCGCACTCCTCTTCAAAAAATAATATATATGCATAGTACAGGGTACAGGACCCATAATTGTGGTGAACTAAGATTGGGAAATGCCGGCAGCGAAGTAACACTATCCGGCTGGGTGCAGACGGTGCGTAAGTTTGGCAGCATCACTTTTATAGACCTGCGCGACCGTTATGGCATCACCCAGGTGTACTTTAACGAGGGCATGAACCACTGGCTGGATGCACACCCCATAGGCCGCGAATTTGTGATACAGGTAACCGGCAAGGCAGTAGAACGTACCAGCAAGAATGCCAAGATACCTACCGGCGATGTAGAGGTAGAAGTAACCAATGTGAACATATTGAATGCTGCCGCTACGCCACCCTTTACCATAGAGGAAGAAACTGATGGCGGCGATGAGCTGCGCATGAAATACCGCTACTTAGACCTGCGCCGCCCCACGCTGCGCCGCAACCTGGAGCTGCGCTATAAGGTGAACCGCTCTGTGCGCAACTACCTCGATGAAAAAGGCTTCTGGGATATAGAGACGCCATTCCTCATACGCTCTACGCCCGAAGGGGCGAGGGACTTTGTAGTGCCATCGCGCATGAACGAAGGGCAGTTTTATGCCCTGCCGCAAAGCCCGCAAACGTTTAAGCAACTACTGATGGTGAGCGGCTACGACCGCTATTACCAGGTGGTAAAATGCTTCCGCGATGAAGACCTGCGTGCCGACAGGCAGCCGGAATTTACCCAGCTAGATTGCGAGATGAGCTTTGTAGCGCAGGAGGATATACTGGCTATGTTTGAAGGGCTGTTCAAGCATGTGTTCAAAGACATCAAGGGTACAGAGCTTACAGAAGCATTGCCCCGCATGACGTTTGACGACTCCATGTGGCACTACGGCAATGACAAGCCGGATATCCGCTTCGAGATGAAGCTGCGCAACATAAAGGCGAACAACGAGGTGTTTTGTGAAGGTATCCGTGGCTCAGAGTTTGGTGTGTTCAATAATGCAGAAAGCGTGATAGCTATAGCCGTACCCGGCGCAGCCGAGTACACCCGCAAGCAATTAGACGAGCTGACGGAATGGGTAAAACGCCCGCAGATAGGCATGACCGGTGTGGTGAACATAAAATGCAATGCGGACGGTACTATTAAGAGCAGCGTAGATAAATTTTTTAACGAAGAAAAGCTAAGAGATATAGCTGCCTTTTGTGGCGCAATCGCCGGCGACCTGGTACTAATACTGGCAGGGGCTGAAACCCGTACCCGCAAAGCTGCGAGCGAGCTGCGCCTGGAGATGGGCAACCGCCTGGGCCTGCGCGATAATGCTGTGTACAAGCCGCTATGGGTAATAGACTTCCCGCTGTTTGAGTATGATGAAGAAGGCAGCCGCTGGGTAGCCCGCCATCATCCGTTCACCTCACCCAAGCCGGAGCATATAGAACTGATGAATGACCTGAGCCGCTATGCCGAGATCAAGGCAAATGCCTATGACCTGGTGATGAATGGCACCGAGATAGGCGGTGGCTCCATACGTATCTTTCAGCGCGACCTGCAGGAGAAGATGTTTGCCGCGCTGGGTATGAGCAAGGAAGAAGCACAGGAGAAATTCGGCTTCCTGATGGGGGCATTTGAATACGGCGCACCACCACATGGCGGCATCGCACTCGGCTTCGACAGGCTCTGTGCCCTCCTTGGTGGCCAGGAAGGCATCCGCGATTTCATAGCGTTCCCTAAGAACAACTCAGGCAGGGACGTAATGCTGGATGCGCCATCGTCTATTGATGAGAGCCAGATGGAGGAGTTGGGGCTGAAGTAGGTTGATAAGTTGTGTGAATGTTTAAAAATAATTCATTAGCCCCGGCCTTCAGGCCGGGGTCTTGTTTTATAGAGGATGGCTTTAGCCAAAATACTCGCGAGTGTACGCTACGCTGGTGCGTGGATGAGGTAATATGGTGCTTTGTTTGGCGTATCCCATCCGGCAATGCGTGTCCTGCGCGAGCGTGTTGGTGAGGACACCAACACTTGGGAAAAAGAAAATAGGCGCATTATTTTTGGTTCGTATTGTGATCTATTACACCCCATACACCTCTGCTATAACGTTTGAAATACTTTTTGTTTCCGTTTAGAGTTCCTCTAACTGTTTCGTCTAAATGTGAATTATTGCTCAAATCTCTTAGTCCTTTAACTCTATCAGTTATTGTCGGAATATCCGATACTCCACCTAAATCAATAAGCACTTTTGTTATTGCATCAATCCATTTATCCTGAAATTTTTTTCGCATTGCTGCTTTTACATTTTCCGGGAATTCCGAAATGTCCATTCCATCAATTACTTCTGGTCTAATATGTTTTTTGGCGTCCATGAAAAATTATTTCAGTAATGAAAATACATAA
>CAIVKT010000440.1 GCA_903906615.1 uncultured Bacteroidota bacterium
CATTTGATTGATTTACTCAACAATTATTTATCCACTACCATTCGGAATACCACGCGGTCTCCGCCAGATGTAAGTGTTACTAAGTAAATGCCATTGGCGGCATTACCCGGTAATGCCACCTGCTCATTCACGCTGCCATTCTGTATGGTTCTCTTGCCTGTGTACACCACCTGGCCCAGCACATCTGTAACCACAATATCCAGCTGACCATCGCCCGCGGCCACCGAGCCGGTTATCGTGAACTCGCCCTTGTTCGGGTTCGGCTGCAAGCCAAATTGATTGCCCTGTGCAGATACCTGTGCCACGCCGCTTGGCAGCACAGTCACAGTAATGCCGGTGCTTGTAGCTGTATTAGGCAGTGCGCATATATCACTGCTCGTTACCCTGCAACTGATGATGTCGCCCGGTGCAAGGGTACTGGTAACATACAGGGAAGCATTAGCACCTGCTATCGGCAAGCCGTTCTTCAGCCATTGGTATACAGGTGAGCTGCCTGCATTGGGTGCTACAGCAACAAATGAATCCACCCTGCCCGAAATAATGCTCGATTGCGAAACAGAGATACTTACTGTATTTGATGTAGGGTTCTCCACGTGCATAATATAGCGGCTGCTTGTAGCTGTGCTGGTAAGCAGGCAAGGGAAGTCGCTCGTCATGGTACACACGATGATATCTCCGTTAGCGAAGGTGCCTCCGTAAGAAGGACCGGTAGCTATATTAATGCCATTCCTGCTCCATACATACGAAGGCGATGTACCGCCATATAAAGGCACTGCGGTAACCGTATCGGGTTGGCCGGTACATATATTAAAGCTATGGTCTGCTGTTACAGACACAGCAGGTGTTTCCATCGGGCTGATGGTCATTGTCACGCTCGACTCTGCCGTTGTGGGGAATGCGCAGGTAGCAGCGCTGGTCATTACGCACTTCACTACATCGCCCGATGCCGGTGTATAGCTGTAAGTACTGCTTGTCGCGGTTGGCACAGAATTCACATACCATTCGTAAGTTGGCGTTGTACCGCCATTGACAGGTATAGGGGTAAAGGTGACCGGCGATGAAGTAACGCATAATATAGTACCCAGGCTCGATGATATGCCTACTTCAGGTTCTACCACAGGGCTGGTGCTCACATTTACGATCACGGGCGCTGACTCTGAATTACAGCCACTCGGTATAGTGATCAACACGGTATAGCTGCCGGCAGTGCTGGTTGTGTAGCTCGATGCAACAGCTGCGGGTATATTCACGCCACTTGTTTTCCATTGGTAGGTCATGCCTGCGCCCGATGTCGCGTTCAGCGTTATATCGGCTCCATGGCATATCGTTACAGGGCCAGGGGGCGTTACTGCTGCTGTGAATGCGTTGAACACAGTGAATAAAGACGTTGCGCTGGTGCTGCATCCCGCAAGATTGGTAACCGTATAGCTGATGGTAGAAGTTCCAAGTGTCAATGCGCTCACCCTGCCTGATGTGCTTACTGTTGCTATTGCCGGTGCGCTGCTGCTCCATACACCGCCGGTTGTTATGTCGGATAGTGTGCTGGTGCCACCGCTGCATACAGTTGCAGTACCCGTCAGCGGGGCAACAACAGGTGGCGTATTTACGGTAAGGGAAGATGTTGCTATCGCTGTTCCGCATACACCCGATACTGAATAAGAAATGATCAAAGAACCCGCAGCAAGACCGGTAACCGATCCGCCCGATGATGATACTATTGCCCTCGTTATATCGCTGCTGTTCCAGGTCCCTCCTGTTGTAGCATCAGCAAGTGGTATCGTCTGACCGATGCACACCGATACGGGGCCTGTTATCGGCGCTGCTACAGTTGCATTGACGGTTACGTTCGTAACTGTGATACAACCTGTGGGTAATGTAAAGGTGATCGGCGCCACGCCACCGGTGCCTACACCCGTTGCAAGGCCGGTACCGTCTATAGTGGCTACTGATGTAGCACCGCTGGTCCAGGTGCCGGCGCCGCTCACATCAGTTAACAACGATGTTGTACCCGTACAGAAAGTTGTTGTTCCACCTATCGCCAATGGCAATGCGTTTACCGTAACCGGCGCAGATACCGAGCATCCCGAGCTGATGGTGTAAGTGACCGTTGTATTGCCGGGAGTTCCGCCGGTGAATATCCCCAATACTGCATCCACGCTGCCTGTGGCCGGCACACTGCTCGTCCACGTACCTCCGCTTACTGTAGTAGACAGGTCTGAGGTAGCGCCTGCGCATACGCCCAGCGCGCCTGCAATTGCCGATGGGAAGGGCACTACAGTCACTGTTGTAGTGGAATAGCATCCTGTGCCTAATGTATAACTGATGGTGGCTGCACCAAGCGCTGCACCCATTACAGTGCCACCGGTCACCACCGCGCCTGTGCTGCTGCTGCTCCAGGTGCCACCGGCTGTGCCGTCATTCAGTACTATGGTGGTGCCCGTGCAAAGCGCCGACCCGCCGGTAATGTCAGCAGGCAATGGGTTCACCACTACATTTACTGTGCTGGTCATGGTAGCCGTGCAACCGGTGGCATTCGTTGCCACAATAGTATAAGGCCCTGCCCCGAACACGGTTCCCATGGGTATAGCTGATCCTGTGCCTCCCACGCCTGTACCTATGGCTGTTGTTCCTGATAAGTATAATTGGTAGCTGGTGCCAATATCCGAATTGCTCAATCCTATATTCAATCCTGCTCCACCTGCGCAATAACTTCCGCCACCGGTGAGCGTATAAGAAGTGTTAGGCAGCGCGTTGGTGAGGATAGTGACACTGCCGGTCATAGTGCTGGTGCAGCCTGTTGTTGGGTTGGTAGCAACGACTGTATATGCCGAAATACCTGTTGCGGTTTGCAACCCGAAATCAACCAGGCCGCCTGTACCAATAACAGCGCTGCCCACCGGCGACCCGAAATAATATAAACGGTAGCTAATGCCTGGTGTAGAGCCTGCCAGCCCAACATGTACGCCTGTGCCGCCTAAGCAATAACTGCCGCCGCCGGTAATGCTATAACTAAATGGCAATGCATTTACTGTAGCTACAGTGGTTGCATAGCAATACCCGCCAAGGGAATATGTGATCACCGCAGTGCCGCTTGCCGCGCCATGTACTGTGCCGCCAACAACACTGGCAATGCCTGATGCGCTGCTGCTCCATGTCCCACCTGTAGTACCGTCAGTCAACGTAGCCGAATTGCCAACGCATACATTCGCTGTCCCTGCTATGTTAGCGGGCGAAGGCACATATGCCGCGCCCACACCCACTGCATACCAGGCATTGGTAACCACCTGCACTTCATTCGAGCAGGCACCGTATAAGGTGATGGCAGTATTAATAGAGGTAGTCCGCAATGTTGGGTAATCCGCATTGTTGGCCAGCACCAGTTCGGTTTGGTAAAGAATATTTTGAGATTCCGTAAAGCCAAGGCCGGTAATAGAATAAGCATGGCCGAGATCATTTGTTCCGGAGCCGCCATTAGTGATGAGGTAATACCATTTACTGATCACACCCATGTTGGTATGTACACCACATTGGTCATTGCTTCCACTGGGTGTGCAGCTCGTTACACTGTACCAGTAAGTACCGAGATAAGTATCCGGCAAGTGCTTGTTTTTCGGAAAATCAAGTTCACGCAATGGGACACCGCAGCCTATTTCTTCGCCCATCCACCAGGTCACCTTCGGCACTGCATCCACTTCATGCGGGTTGGCGTAGCTCTCTATCGTAGCGCCCCAGCAGTCGCTGAAACCTTCATCTATACCACCAGATTCTTTCGAGTAGATCAGGTTGCATGTAGCCTGGCATACGCCATGCCCTATTTCATGCGCTGTCACATCAAGGCTCACAAGTGGCGTAAAACCGCCACCACCGCATCCTGAGCCATCGCCATAGGTCATTTCTGCACCATCCCAGTAAGCATTATCATAGCCAACATCGTAATGCACATAATTCAGCAATATCCCGTCTGCGTTATCCCAGCTAAGGCGGCCCTGTACATTTTTCCAGTAATCATAAACCATTTCAGCGCCCCAGTGTGCGTCCAGCGCCACGGTATCTGCGGTGGAACTGGGCCACGTATCAGTAGGGCTTGCAAAATCTGTTGCCACAGAATAGTCTGTGCCATTATTCATATTGGTTGTATACACGCCACTGCCTCTCGTAGAATCATACAGCACATAAGTGCCTAATGTGTTGGCCGACTGAAAGGGGATCACCCCGCTATATTCCGAATGACCGGTTACAGCCGTCTTCTTGATCTCAGAATTAGAGAATAATATTTTTCCTGTTATCGCATCCACAAATACTTTTTGTTTGCTCATCGGTTTCTTTGCATAGATATCAAATGAGTAGGCCAGGTGCAGCTGCCGGTCGTTCTTATCACTGATGTAGTCTTCAATATAGGTCAGTTGGCCTTTCGGCAGGTACGATGTGTCATTATTATGGTACATCGCCTTTATCCTGGCTTCTTCGCCGGGATAGTCCCACATATATTTCTCTGCGCCCACAAATGCTATCGCTTTCGCAAAGGCATCATGCTCTGTGATGGCGGCCACGGCAGGTGTACCCGCAGGTATATTGTAATAGTTGCCGGTCATAAAGCTCACCCTGCCATCTTTTGAACTGAGCGCATAGCTGGCGAATTCCAGCTTGATACCTTTATAATATTCGTAATAGCGTGTTGCTGTTATGCCGGTTTTGTTGGTGCTGCTGTATTGCAGCCCCATGGTTACATTGACGCCATCCACACCCAGGTATTTGCTGAAAAGCGCCTGCGCCTCACCGGGTTTCCAGTTGGCCGATGTTGCAAATAAGATAGACGTGGGCGTATTATCTACCTTATTTCTTTCAATAGAAAGAATTGTGTTATCATTTTCCTGTTGGGCAACAGCCTGTTGCGATCCCATCACAGAAAGAAACAAGACTGCGGACAGGTAAGACACCTTGCGTAAAGAATGGCGCATAGACAAATAATTATAGTGAAGATTGTTGTTCAACCGCAAATTAACTAATTTCTAAATAATAAATGTCTCGCAAACACATTTGTTTTTATTACGTACGGCCTTGGTTTAATTTCTCCTTTTTTCCTTTTTACCCCAAAGGATTTTATCCGGGTCAGCGTCTAACAAGGAATAAAATCACACTTATGCTGAAAAGAACCATTTTATCGATTGCGCTGTTGTCCGGCATAGCCGCACAAGCACAAACCGGCCCGGAGATCACTTCCTGGATACGCAACACCACCGGCGCTACCGGCTACGGAAGCATCACATCCAATGTACAGTTGGTGCAATACAATACCACCGATGTGTACGTAAGCGCCTCCTGCATACCGGGCTACGACATTGGCCCATGGCCCGGCGACCCAAATCTGCCCACCAACCAGAATTTTGTTTACAAGATCACCCGCACACCCGCGCCCAACACAGGCACACTTACAGCCGTGGGCCTGGGACATGTAGGCGTATTCACCAACGGGGTGTCTATTTTCAACACACAGGATGCCATGAGCTACAACAACCTCAATATCTGGCACCAGAACGCATATGTGTTTGAAGGTAGCAGCTTCGATGATTGCCTTGGCCATCCCGCACCCGGCGGCGAATACCACCACCATGTAAGCCCTAAATGCCTGTATGACATAACCGACAGCACCCACCATTCCCCCATCATCGGTTATGCTTTTGATGGCTACCCGGTATATGGGGCCTACGGCTATGCCGATACCAATGGCACAGGCGGCATCAAACGTATGACCTCAGGCTTCCAGCTCCGCAGCATCACCCAGCGGCATACTTTACCCGATGGCACAGTCCTCACATCCGGCAATTATGGCCCTGATGTAAGTGCCACCTACCCGCTCGGCAGCTACCAGGAGGATTATATGTTCACTGCAGGCTCCGGCGATCTTGATGTACATAATGGCCGTTGGTGCCGCACACCCGAATATCCCGCCGGCACTTATGCCTACTTCGTTACTATTGACAATACGCTTGCTCCAGTTTATCCATATACTATTGGCCTTACTTATTATGGCATAGTGCAAAGCGGCAATACAGGCCCCGGCGGCGGCCACAATACACCTCCCGGCGGCACTACCATATATACTACCGGCGTAGCACAGGTCTCCGATAAGGCTTTTGCAGTGCAGGTATATCCTAATCCTACAGCTTACTATGTCAACGTATTTATCGAGGCCATAGAGTCCAACAACTTTACTGCCACACTCACGGATGAGACCGGCAGAACGGTACTGACGCAAAACAACATACAGCCCACTATCCTGTATTCGCTCAATGTTTCCTCATTTGCTCCGGGTATATACACACTCACCCTGAAGAACAAAGACATTACCCATACCGAAAAAGTAGTGATCTCTAAATAAAAGAAGTGTGTGTTTGTGTGATTCCTAAATGGCTGCCCGCTGCGGGTAGCCATTGTTGTGTGGTCATAACTCACTCTCTAACAAAACTTTAAACATTCATATCCATCTGTGGCACGTGATTTACTTCACTATACGAAAACGTGTGTGATGAAAACGAGAAGCAGTGACCCCGATATTTTCTTTGTGATATTTATGGTAATAATGGTATTAGTACCTGTGGTTGCAGCATACCTCGCCACCCACCGCCCTTAAACATTGATATACTGCCGTTTATGGTGGTGTCAGAAATTTCACAAAATGTTCTCTTTCCAGTGGCACTATATTTTTTACAGTCGCCTTGAAAATATTGATCACTAAACCAACTACTACTATGAAACGCATATTTTTAATTTCCACGATGATAACCGCAGCATCAGCGGCATTCGCGCAATCACAGTGCAGCCAGAACAGTCCTATATACAAATTCAACGGCAACAGCAGCGCACCAAAAGAGATCCACCATTTAGGTAGTGCGCCGGAGTTTCCTTTCTTAAGGAATAAAACATCAGCGCACGAATTGTACATGGCCATCAAGAAATCCGAGCGCGGCAATATGAACAAAGCAGCCATGTCGGAACTCAATGGTATGCTTATGGAGATCGGCTATGCTGATGGCGCGCAAGATCTCCGCGAATCGAATATCTCCATGCAATACCTGCCATCGGGCACGGAAGGTAATATGGGCAGCGCCGGATACACTTATAGCTACGCAAAGCTGATGGCCCCCGACCCCCAAGGATTTAAAGCATGGAAGATAGCATCCCCATCGGGCAATGCTACCTGTAACCTCTATATAATGGCCAAATGCGGTAATGCTTTCTATCCTAAAACAGCAACCACTACAGCCTGCATTAATGTACCCGTGAACCTGACAGGAGATGACTCAAAAGAAGTAACCCTTGATGGCGCTTCCGTGCAAACCACAACTGATAAGGTATATGTGTATTACCACAAGCGGCACAGAAGGCGTGCATTATCATCAGACTATGCCGACCTGACCGATCCTAAAGCTTCAACACCTATCCTTGTGAGCAGGACCGACAAGATGAGCGCAGTGCCACAAACATACCGTGTGACAGTAAGCACCCCAAGTAATTCAGTACAGGTTTGCCCTGACCAGACACTCGATGTAGCCACCAATATCAACGTAGAAAAAGAATCAGAGTATACCGGGTACTACCCCAAAGCTACCAGCAAAAATTACAAGCTTGTATCGCGCAGGGTATACAGGAAAACACTTCACAAAATGCGTAAAGCAAGACGCAAGGAACACAGGGTATCACAACTTACCGGTGTAGATGTTAATAGGTAAAATAAATAAACCATTAATGATCAACAGGCCGGGGATTTTTCCCGGCCTATTTTTAAACAGATCAGGATTAACAAGTAAAACTTTAGAAATGCACGAAAGCAACTGGTCTGAGGCTAATATCCCTGACCAAAAAGGAAAGATCATCATCATAACTGGTGCCAACAGCGGGCTGGGATTAGAGGCGGCAAAAGCTTTATGCAAAAAAAATGCAACAGTGATCATGGCCGTGCGGGATGCAGAGAAGGGGGAGCAGGCGCTACAGGAAATAAAAAGAGAAACACCTGCCGCTGACATAACAGTCCTGCAACTGGACCTCGCAGACCTGGACTCAGTTCATAGCTTCGCGAAGATATTCCACCAAAAATATAGCCGGTTAAATATCCTGATCAATAATGCCGGGATCATGTACCCATCAAAAAGAGAAGTAACCAAACAAGGGTTTGAAATACAAATAGGCACTAATCATTTAGGGCACTTCGCCCTAACCGGACTACTGCTGGATCTGCTAAAGAGTACTCCGCATGCCAGGGTGGTAACGCAGAGCAGCCTGGCGCACCTCAACGCAAATATCCGGCTGAACGATCTGAACTGGGAAAAAACCTACTCCAGAACCCAGGCGTACGGACAAAGCAAACTGGCCAATCTATTATTTACGTATGAATTGGACCGGCAGTTTAAAGCCAATCATATTGATGCAATGGCAACAGCAGCACACCCGGGTATTACGCGCACTAACCTGATGCGCACATCGGGCTTCTTCGTTAATCTGCTGACCCCGCTCGTGGCACAGAAAGCAGAAATGGGCGTATTGCCGATATTAAGAGCAGCAACCGATGAGCACCTAACCGGGGGAGAATACATAGGCCCGAATAAGCTGATGGGTATACGCGGATACCCGGAGCAAGTGAGATCAAGCAAGCGGTCACATGATCTTCAATTGGCGAAAGACCTATGGTCGCTCTCCGAAAAAATGACCGGTGTACACTTTAACTATTAGCAGAACAAAATAAAGCCGGTGTTGCAGCTATTCACATGTCAATGAGACAATAGTTGAATATCCACTTGCGACAACATATTGCGCGAGTTTGTTGGTGAATCCATCGATACGGACTGTTGATTAGGGTATACAACCTCCCAAAACGCGTCAGGGCAAAAAAGCCGTACTGACGCTATCATACTCTTTTAACTTTCAACGCTTTATGTAAGGGTTTTACAGAAGGACACCAACATCGGCAGAAGGATGGAGCGGATGTTTTATAAAACAAATCCCCGGCACTGGCCGGGGATCGTATGTCTCTTTTGGTAAATGATTATGCCGGTACAGCAACGCCAAGCACTTCGGCCATTGTTTTGCCTATGTTGGCCGGGCTGTCCACTACGTGGATGCCGCAGGCGCGCATGATCTTCATTTTAGCTTCTGCGGTATCGTCTGCGCCGCCTATTATTGCTCCTGCGTGGCCCATACGGCGGCCTGCGGGCGCTGTTTGGCCGGCTATGAAGCCTACCACCGGTTTGCGCATATTGTCCTTCAGCCAGTTGGCTGCCTCTGCTTCCATGTTGCCGCCTATCTCACCTATCATGATGATACCGTCAGTTTCGGGATCGTTCATCAGCAGCTCTACCGCTTCTTTGGTGGTGGTGCCTATGATAGGGTCGCCGCCGATGCCTATAGCGGTAGATATGCCCATGCCTGCTTTCACGGCCTGGTCGGCTGCCTCATAAGTAAGGGTGCCAGATTTAGACACCACACCTATGCGGCCCGGCTTGAACAC
>CAIVKT010000441.1 GCA_903906615.1 uncultured Bacteroidota bacterium
GCCACCAACAGCTACTACTGCGCACGCCACCATCAGCAGCACATATAGCCACCTTGTTGAAGGCAAATGATATGTAAGGCATCTTGTTTTTGCCACTAAGTTTTATTGAACTTATAAACAACCTGTTTCCACGCTACTTCAAACTGGAATAGACAAATCAACCTATCAACTTATTAACCTCCTCTATCACACTCCCCATCACCTTGCTTTGTTCATACTTTTCTTCGATAAGTTTGCGTGCATTGGCGCCCATTTTTTCAGCAAGTCCTTTATTATCGATGCACCACTTAATGGCCCGGGCAAAAGCCTCAGGCTTGCGGGCCTGCATATAATGCTCCCCGCTCCGTGCCTCTATGCCCTTTATACCCGTGTTGGTGGTGATCACTACCTTGCCTGCGGCCATAGCTTCCAGTATCTTCACGCGTATACCGCCGCCACTCCATAGCGGCACTATCAGTATCTTCTTATCCGCTATAAAGTCTTCTGCGCTCGCCACCTCATCCAGGCAATGCACCCCCGGCACCTGTAGTTTTGTAAACTCTTCCGGCATCTTACGGCCTGCAAAGTAAAACTCAAAATCAGGCACCTGCCTGCGCACTTGCGGCCAGGCTTTTTCTATGAACCATTTTATGCCTGCGCGGTTGGCTATCCAGTCCATAGCGCCTATGTGGTAGCCCACCCAGCGCTCGTTATGGCCTTGCTTTATTTTATCGGTATCTATACCAAATGGCGCAACCAGCATGTGCTGCACATCCTCCAGCCGCGTCACCATGTTGGCATCTTTTTCGGTTATGGGCAGCAATAGGTTATACTCCATCCATGCGGCCCGCTCAAAGTTGCGCACCCGCGTAGCCAGGTTACCGAAGTAATATTGTTTGATAACATTCTTGTGTTTTGTCGCCAGCCCCTGCCATATCTGGTACTCCACATTATGCAGTCGCAGTACGGTAATGGCCTTGCTCAGTTCCCGTACATCGGGCAGGTATGTGGACAGGTACACGCTCTCCACCTGCACCACATCAGGCTTAAATTCGGTAAGCGCTTGCCGCAGCCTGGCCTTGTAGCCCGCATCATAAAACCGTACCGCATGTTCGGGCTCGCGGCTGAAGAGAAAGTTTTTGAGTACTCCCATAGCTTTCAGGCTGTTGTCCACATTCACCCACTCAAATTTGTGCAGTTGTGTAAATAACCCCGCCAGTTGCTCCTCCTTTATGTGGTGCCTCGATGTGTTCATCGCCAGCAGGTACACCTTCCAGCCCGCACGGTGATAGCCCTCTATCATAGCGTTCATCGCCAGGTTGCCCCCATCCTTCAATGGGTAGGGCACACGGTTGGTCAGTATCAGTATTTTGCGGGGTATCATACAGGCTGCTAAAATAGGTAACTTGCAGGATTAACCATAAAGGTTCAGACAAATAAAACACGTGTGTGCCGCACCTTAGCGCCTTTGCGCCTTAGCAGTTAAATCAGTAGATTTGACAGATAATAATCACAATGACAAAAAAGATCGTTTTCCTCGGTTCCAAGCCCATAGGCTATGAATGCCTTACCCATCTCATTGAGCAAAAGGAAAAGCTGGATATAGAAATAACCGGACTCCTCACCCATGCCCGCAAGGAATTTGGCAACGCCCACGACCTGAATATACTGGCCCGGGAACACAACATCCCTATACTCAACAGCCTCGCTGACATACCGGCGTGCGACATCATCTACTCCGTACAATACCACGAAATACTTAAGCAGCAACACATAGATAAAGCCGCGCAAATAGCAGTGAACCTGCACATGGCTCCGCTGCCCGAATACCGCGGCAGCAACCAGTTCTCTTATGCCCTACTCGATGAAAAAACAGAATTCGGCACCACCGTACACCGTATAGATGCCCGCATAGACCACGGCGATATATTATTTCAGAAACGCTTCCCCATACCTGGTAACTGCTGGGTAAATGAGCTATACCGGCTTACGTACAATGCCTCACTCAATCTTTTCCGCCAGACACTCGGACACATTGTTAGCGGCAACTACAATCCCGTAGCCCAACAATTGCTCGAAGCCAAATACGGCACCAGCCTGCACTACCGCCACGAAGCCGCAGCCATAAAAATAATAGACCTCGCTTGGGATAATGAAAAAATAGAGCGCCACATACGTGCCACATCAATGCCCGGCTTCGAGCCACCCTATTGTTTTATTGATGGGAAGAAGGTGCACTTTACGGCATCGTAAAATCGCCACGGCACATAAGTAAAGAAACGCAACCTTGTCTCACGAACAGCAGGTATTTTCCCTCTTTAGGGTCGGGGTTGTACTCGCAAAGGTCCCGCTTATTCAAAGAGAGATTCAGAGTTGAAAACGCACAGAAACCAAACTCACTTTGGAATTTGGATACTGGAGTTTGGAATTTCTAATCGGGGATTTTAGGTTTTAACTTTTGACTTTTAACTTCCCTACGCGAGTCCCATTTCCTCGAAACTCAGCATTTTATTCTGCTCAGTATCCCACACCTTCAGGCGCAGGCAGGCTACGATGTCTGATGGTTTAAGCGTGGTCACCTTAGCTTCCTGTAGCTCAGGAATGGCTGCCATGGCCTCCGGCAGGCGATAGAAAGGTATCTTGGAGTTAAGGTGATGGATGTGGTGAAAACCGATGTTGGCTGTAACCCACTGCATAAATGGGTTAAGGTCCATAAAACTTGATGACTCTAAGGCAGCATGTGTATACGTCCACTCTACATTCTTTTTATACGTGACACCGGGAAAATTATGCTGCGCATAAAACAGGTAAGAACCCAGCATGTGCGACAAAAAGAACGGCAGGAAGAAGGTAAGGAACCATACCAGCCAGCCGAATTTCACAAACAGGAATATGGCTATAGAAAAATGCAGGATCAGCACAGCAAGCGAATCCCAGTGCCTGCGTGGGTTGCTCATGAACGACTGCACACACATACCATACATGAAAGTGGTGAAGTACGCAAAGAAC
>CAIVKT010000442.1 GCA_903906615.1 uncultured Bacteroidota bacterium
AGTGTAGCCAGTAGCGCCTGATACAGTGAAGTTAGCCGCAGCAACAGTACCGGTAGTTGCTGGGAGCGTAACACCGCCAGTGCTTGTACGAGTGCTTGCCGGAGCGAGAACTACTGTACCGCCTGATGTAGGGGATACTGCGATGTTACCGAAGTTCATGTTGGTAACCAGTGCGATTGTTATCGGTGTGATGATGTTTGCAGATGCTGATGCAGTTGCGGTAGCCTGAGCGAAAGAAGCAGTAGATGATGCACCTACGATGATTGCTGCTGCTACGAGTACTTTAGAGATGATGTTTTTCATTTTGTTTGTTTTTAGTTTGTACCGATAGATATCGGGATTGTTTGAGTAATTGGTTTGATAGGTATATAACCAACGGCGTGCCAAACTCATAAAACATTGATAATCAACTCATTAAAATTAACACACGATGCCAAAATTCCATTATATGGAGTTTTTTTCTGAAAAACGGAAGGAAATGCCGTTGTTTTGCTGGTGTTGATAGGTGGTCATATGCCGAAGGCTACATAGGCATATAATAGTGATCTTAAATTAGTTCACTGAAACAATGCAATATGATCCCGTAGGGAAGTTGGCAAATAAGGATGATACAGATTATAAATTCAGCAGCAATGGCTTACTAATACATAAGGATGCTGATTTTATTATGCAAACAGGGGCTTGAACAGAGAAGTGTACTCCGACTTTGATAAGCAGGGCAATTACCAGACAATCACGTTATATCAAAATGATACAGACAACCGCAGGCCACCTTTTGTTGACACTATTACAAGCAGCAGCAGCAGCAGCAGCAGAAGAAGAAGAAGAAGAAGAAGAAGAAGAAGAAGATAGATTATTACAGGTAAGTCCTATAACTCCTCCTTCAAAAATGCTTTCAGTAATGCGCTCCACTGCAGCTCGGAGATGCCTGACGCGGCGCCCGTGGCTACGATGGCGTTTCTTATGAGGTCTTTCTTTTCGGTGGTTTCGGTATTAGGTAGTTCATTGCGGCCATGGTAACTTGCTGTTACGGTGTTACCGGTTCGCTCTATAATGAATGTGGAGCTGGCGAGGTCTTCAAAGAAGTGGGCTGTGTCGGGGCTGCTGGTAGTGGGGTTGCGGGACGGGCGTACACGCATGGCGTAATATTCGGTTTGGCCATCAGGGTGTATGCTGGCTTCCATGGCTTCTATATTCACCCAGTCATAGCCCTTGCCTGCATTGGTGCCGGGTACGTGCATATTTATTTTCAGGTAATCCCCTGTTTCTGCCAGCCTTTGTAATTTCCTTCCGGTGGTGTCTGTAAGCAGGAATGTGCCGCTAAGCGCACCGCATAGCTGATGCCATATGGATGGGTTCTGTAGGCGCTTAATGGCCCTGCTAAAGTATTTTGAGGCTTCCTCTTGTGTGTCTAACGAAATGGTATACTCCAGGTCGGAGGGCTTGCCTACGATATTTGTGGGGATGATCATTTGCCGGTTCATGGTGTGTGGTATTGTAAAATCATGCCAGAGCGTTTTTAGAAAGTTTTCTTGTTAATAATTTACGGTATATACATGGCATGGTTTTTTCTTGCTAAGTATCAAACCTAAAATTGATTATGAAACAAACAGCAACAAAGAAAGCGCCGGTTAAAAAGCCAGCAACCAAAAGTGCAACGCCTGCAGCAGGCAATGGCCCAAGATCGCAGGGGGATTCTATGCTCCATGATTTCTTTTGTGATGAGCTCAAAGACATTTACTGGGCCGAGAAGCACCTGGTGAAAACATTGCCGAAGATGAAGAAGGCAGCCACATCGCCCGATCTGCAAAAGGCATTTGCCGACCACCTGGAAACAACAAAGACGCATGTAGAGCGGCTGGAAAAGGTTTTTGAGCTGCTGGGCAAAAAGGCACAGGCCAAGAAATGCGAGGCAATGGCCGGCATCACCAAAGAAGGTGAAGATATTATTGAAGAAACAGAAAAGGGTACTGCTACACGTGATGTGGGGCTGATACTGGCCGGGCAAAAGGTGGAACACTATGAAATATCTACTTATGGCGGGCTGGCGCAACTGGCGCGCACACTGGGCCTTGCTGGCGTTGCTGAACTGCTGGAAGACACGCTGGCCGAAGAAAAAGAAGCTGATGAACTGCTGACGCAGGTAGCTGAGGAAAGCGTGAACTACGACGCAGGCAGCGAGGGTAATTAATTTATACACTAACGATACAATGTACTAAAGGCAAAGCCGCATTGTTCGGCTTGCCTTTAGTTTGTTTTTTTAATGGCAGTGATCTCGCCGGTGCGCTCTATGAATACTTTTTCTATCTTGTTCATGTCTTCTGTTAGCGCTGTTTTTCTTACGCCCTGCATCACGTCTTCCTTGCATACCAATCCCGCGTCCATATGCTTTTTGATAAGTTGGCCGTCTTTAAAAAGAATGATCTTATTGCCCTCTATCAATTTACTGAACGCCTTGCTGTGAGCAATGCCCCACCCAAATATGCGGTGCAGGATAACGAGTGTGAAGCTGGCGATCATCACAGGTATAAACGGGGATGCGCCCACAATTGCCCTGCTTAGAGTTGCACCCAGCAGTATCACAATAATATTATCAAGCGGGGAACGCATCCCAAAGGAACGCCTGCCGGATATGCGGATGAGCACCAGCGATATAAGAAACACGGTAATGGCCCTGTCTGTCATGGGTTGCGTTGCCG
>CAIVKT010000443.1 GCA_903906615.1 uncultured Bacteroidota bacterium
AAAATCTTTCAAAAAAACAGCCTGAATTTTGTCCACTTGAACAAACTGTCTAAAAAATAGCCTGAATTTTGTCCATTACGCCCAAATAAACAACCTGTGGCTATAGCATCTATCCTTGTAAAACAACTTAGATTATCTACAAGCGGAGATGGGTGCTGATTCACATATATGCGCAGAAATGGCACCATCAGGATCAGTACAAAAGGGATGATCTTACGGATATTTTTACCGCCAAGAAAAATAAGTGGCCAGCAGAGATAAAACAACTCTTCGATACTCAATGACCAGGCATGGGCTGTATACCAGTCCGCACTCCAATCAAAGCATTTTGTATAAGTAACCGCAGCAAGCCACGACGCTGTATCTATATGTATCACATGCAGCAACTGCAGGATGAGATACACAAAGAGCATAAAATAGTACGCAGGAAAAATGCGCAACGTGCGCCGGATGTAAAACTTCTTCAAAGAAATAGTTTGGCTAACGTTCTCTTCATTGATCATCAACGATGTGATCAAAAAACCGGAGATAACAAAGAATACATTTACGCCAAGGTGGCCGTCTTGTATAAAAAACAATACAGGATCCATCCCGGGTATATGCCAAAGGCCATTCAATAAACCATTTTTCAGATTCAGATGGTGGATAACAACAAGTATGATACTCACTGCTCTTAGCCCATTAAGGCTTGGGTACCTGATTTTAGCCATGTATTCAGTCGATCCGGTGTATCACCGGCTTGTTTTCTCAAATATACCTTAAAACTACAAAAAGAATGTATACGTTCCATCCGAAACCCACCCTCACTCAGGCACCGCAAACCTTGATCTTAATTTATTAAACGGCTTCTCAATTATATAGTAAGAGAATAGCGACATAACAGCTATACACAATAAACTTTGCGGCACTCCCGTCACCCACCAGTTATCGCCTCCGGTAAATATCTGCTGCCACAGGTAAATGCTGTAAGAAAGCAGGCCTATGTAATTGACGATCCGCAGGTTCAGCAATTTGAACCAGATGCGCTGTGGCCCAAAGACGGAATACATAACTATGATAGCAACAAGAAAATTACCAATAGTACCATGCGCCAGCCCGAGTGGTATGAAAACACTATCCAGGTGCACCATACCGGCCCAGGCGGGCAAATAAGGGAATGCAAAAAGGATAACAAAACAAACGTAGAACAGCAGTGTGAACCTTGGCCGCAACAGCTCTAATATTCGGTCTTTGTACAGGGCAAATAAACAACCGGTGGCTATAGCATCTATCCTCGTAAAAAAATTAAGGTCGTTGAACCATGGCGAAGGGTGAAAGTATAGGTATGTGCGCACACAAGGCACCATCGCGATCATAATCACCGCACCTACCTTCCTGAAATTTGCACCGGCAAGGAATATAAGCGGCCAGCACAGGTAAAACTGCTCTTCTATACTCAGCGACCACGCATGAGAAGTATACCAGTCCCCGTACCTGTTAAAATACTTGGTATAGGTGATGGCAGTGATCCACGAGCCATTGCTGATATATATCACATGCAGCAACTGTAGTATAAAATATACTAACAGCAAAAAATAATATGCAGGAAAAACACGCAATGTACGCCGCATATAAAACTTCTTTAAAGAAACCGTCTTAGTAGCCGCCTCTTCATTCAGCATCAGCGACGTAATGAGAAAACCGGAGATCACAAAAAAAACATTCACGCCCAGGTGACCGTCTTGTATAAAGAAAAGTATAGGCTCTATCCATCGTATACCCTGCAACGGGGCAAGCAGGCCATGCTTCAGGTTCAGGTGATGAATGATGACCAGCAGGATACTGAACGCCCTTAACCCATTAAGACTCGGATACCTGGTTTTGGTCATTTCTTTGCGGATAGCTAATGGCAAATAAACGTATTTTAATTGAGAGTCAAAACACCAAAAAGAATATCCTTTACTGCTTTTAAACCTCGACTGCAAAAACCCATCTATTACAAGGCATAAACAGCAAAATGACCATCAGCAAATAAAAAATCAAGATACTCCTTGTGTGGGGAGAGTGGTATAGT
>CAIVKT010000444.1 GCA_903906615.1 uncultured Bacteroidota bacterium
AAAATATATGCATCCAACCTCACACCATGCGCCACCACAGGCATAGGCAACTATTCACCAACCGACTTTAGGAAAGCAGTAAAGGAAGGGGTAACACCGGACGGAAGGAAATTAAGTCCGCCCATGGATAAATACGAGGACCTTACAGACGAACAAACAGATGCTATATATGCTTACCTGCGCACCCTGCCGCCTGCACACCACCTGGTAAAGGGGCATGTAGAGACGAAGGCTAAGTAAGGATCATTTTACCGATAAACCTATCGCTTTGGAGTCATAATATATCTCACCCATGCCCAACGTAGTTTTTATTGCGGCTAACACCAACTGGTCTGTAAGGTTTCTATACTCTTTTAATTCCCAGTTACCTTGATCGTTGATATACCATGCTTCCACGTTTATTATCTCTGGATCAACCAAAATATATTCTCTGAGAGTGGGGATATCCCTGTATAATTTGAATTTATCGCCACGGTCATAACTTTTAGTAGATGGCGAAAGTACTTCGAAGATCACAGTTGGATTCAAAGCATTCATGTCATCGTCGTTGAGTGTTTCCACGTCTCCGCATATGACAGAAACATCAGGGTACGTAAAAAGTGTGTTCTTTTCGATGTGAATACGCATTTCACTATTAAAAGGTTTGCATGGCTTACCTCTTAGTTTCTGATGAAGTGTAGCGAGAATATTTGCTGACACAATGTTATGCTGAAGTTTCGCTCCGGACATGGCAAATATCTCCCCCCTGTAATACTCATGCTTTTCGGTGGCGGCATTTTCCATCTCCAGGTATTCTTCAACAGAATACCCTTTGTTGCCATAAGACACCGCTGGTTCTTCGACTATCATAGCTTAAAGATACGAAATGTTATAAAATCATTCAAACTCAAAGCCTATATCCTTGCGGTAATACTTGCCATCGTAGTGTATCAGTGCAGCATTCTCGTATGATTTTTGGAGCGCTTGCTTAATGTTGTCACCATAAGAGGTTATGGCAAGTACACGGCCACCGTTGGTGACAATGACATCTTCTTTGCCGGTAGTGCCTGCATGAAAGAGGAGGCTGCCCCTTGTGTTCTCGAAGCCCGACATTACACGTCCTTTAGGATAATCGCCGGGATAGCCTTCTGATACCAGCATTACTGCGCCTGCTGCCTTGGGACTATGTTGCACAGTTACTTCGTTCAGTTTGCATTCATGCATTTTGAGGATGAGGTCAACGAGGTCATTTTCCAGGCGGGGTATCACTACTTCGGTTTCGGGGTCACCAAAGCGGCAATTGTATTCTATTACGTACGGGTCGCCATTCACTTTAATAAGTCCGAAAAAGATGATGCCTTGGTAGATAATATTTTCGGATTTTAGTCCTTTTACAGTCGGCTCTATGATGCGCTCTATGACCTTTTGCATGAACGCCTTATCGGCAAATGGCACAGGAGATATAGCACCCATGCCCCCGGTATTAGGGCCGGTATCGCCCTCACCTACCCTTTTATAATCTTTAGCCTCCGGAAGGATCACATAGTGCTCGCCATCCGTGAGCGCGAACACCGACATTTCTATGCCATCGAGAAACTGCTCTATGACCACCGTAGCGCTGGATGCTCCAAACTGCTTGTCCATCACCATAGCGCGAAAAGCCTTTACGGCCTCTGCTGTAGTTTGTGCGATCACTACGCCCTTGCCGGCGGCAAGGCCGTCTGCCTTTATCACTATAGGTGGCTCAGTACGCTTGATGTAGGCTACCCCTTGCTCAAAACGCTCTATTGTAAACTCCTTATACCCCGCTGTCGGTATATTGTGCCGTGCCATGAATTTTTTGGAGAAAGCCTTGCTGCCTTCCAACTGAGCGCCTTCTTTTGAAGGGCCGGATACTACAATATGCTTCAGCGAGGGATCGTTCTTAAAGAAATCCCAGATACCATTCACCAACGGATCTTCAGGGCCGGGAAACAGTATATCTATTTTATGCTCGATACATGCCTTCTTAATGCCTTCAAAGTCGTTATAAGACACAGGCAGATTGATACCATACTCGCTGGTACCGGCATTGCCGGGGGCTATATAAAAGCTGCCGCAAAGGGGGCTATGGCTCAATTTCCACGCAAGGGCACACTCACGCCCACCTGATCCCAAAAGAAGAATAT
>CAIVKT010000445.1 GCA_903906615.1 uncultured Bacteroidota bacterium
CCGGTGAAACTTGGAAGCCTTTACCGCCCCCTACTTGAAAATAAGGAGGGAGTGTGTTGTCTGTCCTTCGCGAGGATGTTGGTGGGACACCAACATCGGCGGAATTGAGAAATGGTTTTAATTTTATAAAATGACGATCAACTATCATTTAGATCTGAGTGAATTATCGATTGATGTGACCAATTCGATAAAGGCTGCATTTCCAGGAAAGAATATTGACATCACTGTTTCTGAGTCGATGGACGAAACAGAGTATCTTCTTGCGACTCAGGCGAACAGGGAAAGCCTGGAAAAATCAATCAGACAAGCAGAACAAGGAGATGTTGTTACATTCACCATGGAGGAGTTGAAGAAGAAATTTAGTTAATCAGAAAGAGTCGATTAATTCTGGCTCTTTCTGATTGTTTTATTTATTTCAAATCCTTGTATTTTGCATTGTAATCGGTTATGGCTTCGCTGATGATCTGTTTGGCTACGTCGGCGTTCTGGAAGTCTTCTACGAGCACGGTCTTGTGTTCCAGCTTTTTGTATTCTTCGAAGAAGTTCTTGATCTCGGCATGGAGGTAGGCGGGCAGTTCGTCTATAGTGTGTATGTAGTTGACGCTTACATCGTTCTCAGCTACGGCTATTATTTTATCATCGCCTTCGCCATTGTCTACCATGCGCATAACACCGATCACTCTTGCATTGACGATGCAGAGCGGGTGTATCTCGGCCTGTGACAGCACGAGTATGTCGAGCGGGTCATTGTCTTTGCCGAGGGTGCGGGGGATGAAGCCGTAGTTGGCCGGGTAGAATACGGAGGAGTAGAGCACGCGGTCGAGGCGCAACATGCCGGTTTCTTTGTCCATCTCGTATTTAGCCCTGCCGTGCATGGGTATTTCTATGATTGCCTGTACGACATCGGGTTGCTGATCGCCGATGCTTACGTTGTGCCAGGGGTGTATGTTCATGGTTAGGTTGGTTTTTGGTGGTGCGAAATTAGGGAAAGAAAATTAAAAGGGTGTTGCGTGTATGATGTGCAGTACGCGAGTGCCACCACCCCCGCTTGCAAACGGCTTGGAAGCCTTTGCCGCGTCCCCTCCTTGAAAATAAGGAGGGGAGTTACTTATTTCCTGCTCTTATAACACATATGTTATTGCGCAGCTGCTGAGAGGAGGTAGAATGTTTTGCTATACCTTTGCGGCATGAAACAAAGTAAGACCTCCATTTTTTTGTTGTGCTTTTTTATGTTGCTGGGTATTTGCTTCCTGGCGTATTATTATAAGATAAGCCACGAGCAGAAGAAGCAGGCGCTGCCTATTATAGGGAATGACCTGAACCACCATGTGGCGCCGTTCTCTTTTGTGAACCAGGATGGCAAGACCATTACCAACGCTGATGTAAAGGGGAAGATATGCGTGGTGGAGTATTTCTTTGCTACCTGCAAGGGTATGTGCCCGAAGATGAATGAGCATATGGTGGCCGTGTATAAGGCTTTCCAGGGGAATAAGGATGTGGTGATCATGTCGCACACAGTAGACCCGCTAAAGGATAGTGTGCCAGCGCTTAAGGCATATAGCCTGCGCTTTGATGCGAACCCGGCGCAATGGATGTTCCTGACGGGTGATAAGAAACAGTTGTATGATATGGCGCGGTACAGTTACCTTATCAGCGCTGATGATGATACGGCGGGCATCAGCATTGACAAGGATTTTATACACGATAAGCACTATGTGCTGATAGACAGGCATGGCCGAGTGCGCGGCTTCTACGATGGCCTGGAGCCGGGTGAAGTGCAGAAGATGATAGGGGATATCACGGAGCTGCTGAAGGAGGAATAGTTTATCCAGTGCGAGAAGTTTCCACCACATAGGAACATAGGCACATAGGTGCTGCGTAATTAGTTTTGATTACACTAACATCGGGTAGTTCACATAGCTAGGATGCCTGCTTTTTCTGCGGTTAATGCAGCGACCAGCCGAGTAGCAGCCAGCCGATAACGATGAGTGGAGCGGGAATGCGGGTAAAATTAAGCATGCAGAAGGTAATGATGACCACTACGAGATTGCTCCATTCAAAAGACAGGGATTTATCGAAGGCAATGGCTTTGAACAGCACCATGCCGGATGCGAAGATGATACCTACCACGGCTGCGTTGATTCCTTCGAGTGCGCGGAAGATGATGACGTGGTGTTTGAGATTCTCATAAATAGGGAAAAGAAAAAATAACAGTAGTGTGCTGGGAAGAAAAACAGCAATAGTGGCTGTGATGCAACCTGCTATCTGCCACATGGGGCCGTACTGGCTCATCCCTAATCCGCCTATATAAGAGCAGACAGAGAAGACGGGGCCGGGAACCGCCTGTACCATGCCGAAGCCTGTAAGGAGCTGATCGGCAGTGAGGAGGTGGGAGTGGACGTTGTTGACATACTGGTAAAGCAACATGGGCATAAGCGCCTGCCCGCCACCAAATACAATAGAGCCGAAACGGTAAAAGTTTTCGAAGATATGGAAGATACGGCCATGCTGCCATTGAGGATTGCGTGCCAGTTCGCTGAGCACACCGGCTACAATGAAGATAAGACCGAACAACCAAAGATGCGTCCAGTTAATGCGCTTTGGCTTTTCCAGCGGGGTGGGGATACGATTGTTACTGAAATTGCTGATGGTGCCCGAAATGAGCAATAGTGAAGGAATGACCCAGGGAGATTGTATAAACAGTGCTGCCACAAGGCTGCCGATCATGATGGCGGCGGTGGCCACATATTTAACGCTGCCCCTCATCATGCGTACGCCGGCGAAGAAAACGAAACCCACAGACATGGGCAGGATGTAAGAGAAAAGATTGAGGGGTGCCTTGCTTCCGTGGGCTGCTCCTGTATCGAAATTCAGTACCAGGAACGACAGCAGTCCCATAATAAAAGCAGCGGGGAATACCCAGATCAGCAAAGTAAGTATGGCGAGCGGCACACCACCTCTTTTCATGGCAATGAGCATGACCGTTTGGGTGGAGGAAGGGCCTGGGAGCATCTGGCAAAACGCATTATACTCCAGCAATTCGTCCTCGGTAATGTCTTTTCTTTTTTGGGCAAAGGTGCGTACCATCATACCCATATGCCCCTGCGGCCCGCCAAAGGCCGTAAAAGAATACAGGAAGACGGCCTTTAAGAATGGTACGTGCCTGAGCAGCATTTGTACATGCAATTTGGATTTGAAATTAGTGACAATTCCTCCAATATTCAAAAAGGGGCAAGAATAGGCCGGAATTGTATATGAAAATGCTGGTTTTGTGCTTTTTTGGTGGTTTTTTGAGTGTATGCTTTTAAGTGTATACCTAAATAAGTATCTTGCAGCGCAAATCTATAAGTCATGAACAATTTAATGCTGAGCGCTTTTTACGACAATGTGAATAAGAACCTGGGGCCTACACTGATGTGGGTATTCTTCTTTTTACTGATCATAGAGCTGATCTATGTTTCTATAAAGTACGTTGTTCCTGAATCTAAAGACTAAGTTTTGAGCGAATCGCGGAATATTGCGGACATCCGCACGGATTATACGCTTGCCGCACTTGATGAGGTAACGGCAGACGATGACCCGATACTGTTTTTCAGGAAATGGTTTAAGGAAGCGGAGGCTGCACAAATCACCGAGGTGAATGCGATGACCCTGGCTACAGTGGATGCAACTGCTGCGCCACATGCGCGCATAGTGTTGCTGAAAGCGTTAGACGATCGGGGATTCACCTTTTATACTAATTACGATAGTGCCAAGGGCACAGAAATGAGCGCCAACCCACATGTGGCGCTTATGTTTTTCTGGAAGGAGCTGGAGCGGCAGGTACGCATAGAGGGCACTATAGAGCGGGTAAGCAGCCAGGAGAGCGACACTTATTTCCATAGCCGCCCGGTGCGCAGCAGGCGGGGGGCATGGGGAGCTCCGCTAAGTCAGCCTATACCCGACCGGCATATAATGGATGCCAAC
>CAIVKT010000446.1 GCA_903906615.1 uncultured Bacteroidota bacterium
GGCTATACCATTAGCATAGCCATGGGGAACTATACCAGCGCTACAGATTTTGCCGCGCATATCCTTTCTTCCACAAATTGCCCGTCAAATAACATCGTAATTGAAGTTCCGTCTTTCGGCAAAAACTATACCTGGAGAGTGGTCTCCAAAAAGAATGGAGCCATACTTACAACAAGTAAGCTTTTCCATTTCAGCACCTTGGTTAATCACTATGCAGATACCTCCCTGGTGCGTATGGAGGTAGGGACTAACGAAAAAAAATATCCTGATGCCTATATTTTCTGTGACGGCGCCAAAGCATTGTATGATATGAATGGAAGGCCCATATGGTTTCTTCCCGAGGTCTCGGGATTAGATATGGGCCATGCCATGGTTCGCGACTTAAAATTAACCTCGCGAGGCACCATATCCTTCCTGGTAGACGGCGTGGGTGCCTATGAGATCAATTATGATGGCGCTGTTTTATGGAAAGCCCCAGACGATGGAAAAATAAGCGGAGAGCGTACCGAAAGTTATCATCACCAGTTCACCAGGCTCAGCAACGGCCATTATATGGTAATGGCAAATGAACTCATCAACTACCCTGAACCGGCTCCGGGTGATACTGCTATAACTTTTACTCCTGGCATAATACCTCCGGCCTTAAAACCAGGCCGTTTAGCCACTCCTTCCAGGAGGGGACGCATGGGAACCATAATTGAATACGATACCAGTGGCCAGGTAGTCTGGTCGTGGAGATCCGCAGACTACTTCAGCCACTCTGATATTGTTTACCACAAAGGCCCGGGGCCGGGTGGTATATCGGTACAAACACATGAGAACGGCTTTTATTTCGATGAAGTAAATAAGAATATCTATGTGAGCTTCCGGGATATTAACCGCATAGTGAAACTGAAATACCCGGGCGGCGAAGTGCTTAATAACTATGGAACAAAATACAGCCCTGCCGATCCTGCGCCGGACAACAACCTCTTTTGCGGCCAGCACAATTGTAGCCTAGACCAAAAAGGGTACCTCTGCGTTTTTAACAACAATATTTGCCATGCCGGACAGCTTCCTAAAGTATCGATCTTCAAAGAGCCCCTCTCTGCGCAGGACACCCTGCAAAAAGTTTGGGAATATACCTGCACCTCGCAGGATATACAGGATATAACTGCCAATGGCGACTTTACAACCGGCGGAAGTGTTACAGAGCTTCCGGACCAGTCAATGCTTGTATCTATGAGCGCCCCTTACAACAAAATATTTATCATCAACTGGAATAAGGAAGTGCTTTGGAGCGCCGTCACCGAAAAATATGACCCGGAAAAGAAAGAATGGATACCTGCAACGAATTACCGCACCAGCATTATTCCCGACAAAACAACCCTGGAACAACTCATTTGGTACGGGCAGGGAAAAGAGTAAGCGTTGCAACGTATGATACCATTATTCACTGTTAATTTTTTTGGCAGTATGTTTCTATCTTCAAAAAACCGGAATCTTTCTTAACTTTGAAGCACATTATTCGCGGAGTAGTGTTTGTAAATCATGAATGCTCAAACTAACTGAACCATGTTGAAACGAACCCGGATAATTACCGCAAATAAATTAAGAGCCGCTTTTATAGTTGCGCTATCTGCAACGATCTATACCCTGTCGTGCAATACTGCCCAAAAACCTGTAAGTACAGCCAAGCCGGAAGAACCCCTGCACGTAGTACCCGACACCGGCACCATTCCCCACGACAAATTCGGCGACATGGTGCGCTATGGCCGCGACCTGATCGTGAACACAGCCTACTATATAGGCCCCAACGGGACCAAGGGCCACTACCTCGGCAATAAAATGAACTGCACCAATTGCCATGTGGATGCAGGCACCCGCCCCTATGCTTTTAATTACTTTACCGCCTATCCACGCTACCCGCAATACCGTGGCCGCGAGAATGAGGTACTCACACTGGCGCAACGCATCAACAACTGCATTATGCGGCCACATAGCGGCACACCATTGCCCCTCGATAGCAAAGAGATCGTAGCCATGGTCTGCTATATGAAGTGGCTATCAACAGGTGTTCCGGTAGATAAACATGTGAAAGGAGATGAATCCCTCGAAATAGAAAAATATCCCGACAGGGCTGCCGATCCTAAGAAAGGTGAAATTGTATTTAACGAAAACTGCGCTTCCTGCCACGGCAAAGACGGGCAAGGCCAATGGACACCCGATTCCGCAACTTACACCTATCCGCCGCTGTGGGGGCCACACTCCTACCAGGTAGGCTCCAGCACATACAGGGTAGTAAAGATGGCCAGGTTCATTAAAGCCAATATGCCCGATAAAAAAGCATTCTGGTACAAACCATTCCTTACTGATGAGCAAGCCATAGATGTTGCCGCATTCATCAACGACGACAGCATACATTTTCATCCGTTAAAGAAAGACAAAACAGTTGTTGACTACCCCGA
>CAIVKT010000447.1 GCA_903906615.1 uncultured Bacteroidota bacterium
CTATGTATCGCCTCGCCCAGCGCAGCTTCTACGGCATCTTTGATGCCTTCGCTCATGGTAGGGTGCGGGTGTATGCTGTCCAGCACTTCTGTCCATGTGGTTTCCAGCTTGCGGGCCACTACTGTTTCGGCAATGGTTTCTGTAACGTTGTAGCCTATGCTGTGCGTGCCCAGCCATTCGCCGTACTTGGCATCGAAGATCACTTTTACAAAGCCTTCTGTCTGCCCCACGCCTACAGCCTTGCCCGATGCTGTGAACGGGAACTTACCCACTTTAATTTCATAGCCTGCATCTCTCGCCTGCTTTTCTGTAAGGCCCACGCTGGCTATCTCCGGTGAGCAATAAGTACAGCCCGGTACATTGCCATAATCTAATGGCTCAGGCATGTGCTTGTACTTGCCTTCCTTATTAGCTATTGCTTCTACGCAGATGATAGCGCCCTTAGATGCGACATGCGCCAGCGCCTGGCCCGGTGTTATATCGCCTATGGCATAAACACCCGCAACATTGGTGTTGTAATATTTATCTACGGTTACTTTTCCTTTGTCCGTCTTAATACCCAGCGCTTCCAGGCCTATGTTCTCGATATTGGCTACGATACCTGCCGCGCTCAATACCACATCAGCTTCCAGCACCTGCATACCCTGCTCTGTCTTCACAGTAGCCTTTACACCATCACCATTGGCTTCTACCTTCTCTACCGATGCATTGGTCATCACTGTCAGGCCCTTCTTGCGGAAGGCCCTTTCCAGTTCTTTTGATACGTCTTCATCTTCCACCGGCACGAGGCGTGGCAGGAACTCAACAATGGTCACCTTGGTGCCCAGGCTGTTGTAGAAATAAGCAAACTCTACGCCTATAGCGCCCGAGCCTACAACGATCATTGACTTGGGTTGCTGTGGCATTACCATTGCCTCGCGGTAGCCTATTACCTTCTTGCCATCGATAGGCAGGTTAGGCAACTGGCGGGCGCGGGCGCCTGTAGCCAATATGATATGGCGGCCCTCTACAGCAGTTACCTTGCCATCAGCGCCGGTTACTTCCACTTCTTTCTTTGCATTGAGCTTGCCCATGCCCATGATCACGTCTATCTTGTTCTTCTTCATGAGGAACTGAACGCCCTTGCTCATCTTATCAGCAGCGCCGCGGCTACGCTTGATCACCGCGCCAAAGTCTACTTTAAAATCTGTGGCAGTAATGCCATAGTCTGCCGCATGAGTGAAGTTCTCAAACACGCTGGCCGATTTCAGTAAAGCCTTGGTAGGGATACAGCCCCAGTTGAGGCAGATACCGCCAAGATTCTCTCTTTCCACTATCGCAACTTTGTAGCCCAGTTGCGCTGCGCGTATCGCCGCCACATAGCCACCCGGGCCGCTACCTACTACTATTACATCATAAGCCATAAAAGAAGATATTTTTAGTGTGTATGTTCTTATTGTGAGGGACAAATGTAGTAAAAAACTGAAAAGGTTGGGGCATCTGTATTAGATTATGCCGCATATGCAATTTATATTCCGACTGTACGTTAATGCAGGTAAATTTGTATGTTGCAGCCCTGCCTGTGAGATCATCACCTTCAACATCTGAAAATACCGTCTTGAAACATATTAAGGGTCTGGATACCTTGAGGGCTTTTGCCGTGCTTTTTGTGCTTATACAGCATTGGGGGCCGGCATTTGGCGCACACCACCCTACCCTGCAATTTTTGCAATGCTTTTTTGTGCCCGATGGCGGCGCCGGGGTCCATATGTTCTTTGTACTCAGTGGCTTCCTCATCACCGGCATACTCCTAAAGGCCAAAGAAGAGGCACATGGTAGCAGTAGGATCGGTGTTATCAAAAACTTTTTTATCCGCCGGGCTTTGCGCATCTTCCCCATTTACTACATCCTCATCATCATACTCTACTTCTGTTATCCCGACATAAAAGAGAATATCACCTATTTCCTTACCTATACCTCCAACATACTCAGCTACAGGACCAACTCATGGAATTCAGCCTCACATACCTGGACGCTGGCTGTCGAAGAACAGTTTTACCTCTGTTGGCCATGGCTTATACTCTTCATCAACAACAAATACCTGAAGTACGTGTTCGCAGGTGCTATTGCAGTGGGCATCATTTCCACCTATCTCATACAAGGCGTTAGGGGGCCTTTACTTGTATTCAATTCAATAGATGCTTTCGGCATAGGTGCATGGTATGCATATGCACGCCTTAATGAACAACGTACTTTGCGATCGGAGAAAATAATAAAAATAGTAACCCCTGTTTGTTTGCTGCTCTACTTTTACTGGAAAGCAGTCTTATACGCCGGCACGCCTTTGTACGCGCCTTTTCTGATCAAAACTGTGGATAGCATACTAACTATTTGGCTCATCATGCGGATCGTTAATAACCGCTCACAATTGGTTAAAAAGTATGTACTCGAAAACAGGTTTTTAAATTTTATCGGTAAGATCAGTTATTGCCTGTACCTGATCCATATTTACATTCCGTTATTCAACCCCACTATCAGGACATGGGTACTGAACACTATGCCCCACAATCCCGTAACCGGTATTATTGCAGATCGTTTCTTTTTATATTTCCTCGACCTCGTTATTGTATGCACGATTGCGTTGCTGTCTTACTATCTCATAGAGCAGCCCATTCTACGGCTGAAAAAGCTATTCAAATACAACTCCGGGTAGCACACATCCCACGACCGCCTTTGCGGCAAATTTCGTAAATTGCATAGTATGAGCCGCTCCTATGCAGATATGCCATTGCACTATGGCCAGGTACCTCCCTGGCTCTACCAGCGCATGAGCAAACTGGGTGTAGCCATTGTAGAAGCCATAGCTATGGAATATGGCCGTGGCGCGGTACTGCAACGTCTCAGCGACCCCTTCTGGTTCCAGGCACTGGGCTGTGTATTGGGTATGGACTGGCATTCCTCCGGCATCACTACATCTGTTATGGGCGCACTAAAGCGGTCTGTAAATGATCGCTCTAAAGACCTCGGTATATACATATGC
>CAIVKT010000448.1 GCA_903906615.1 uncultured Bacteroidota bacterium
CACAATGCCCACATAGTCGCTCATCACCAGCTGCACCTCTTTCAGGCTCTGGGTGATCAGGATCATCTCATTAGGGTCGCTGGTACCCGAGGCGTTCCAGTCGGGCACTTCGTCTTTAAAAGGCATATTATCTATCCGCGCAGCCGTATCCTCGGCACAGCGGTGGGCAAATACCAGCGCCTCCAGCAACGAATTAGAGGCCAGGCGGTTCGCCCCATGCAATCCTGTGCTGCTACATTCGCCGCAGGCATACAGATTGATAATAGAAGACCGGCCACTCTCGTCTACTTTAATGCCACCACAACAGTAATGTGCAGCGGGCGCTACAGGTATCATCTGCTCAAAAACGTCTATGCCTACACTCCTGCACTTGCTGTAGATATTGGGGAAGTGCGCTGTAAACTTCTCCTTATCCATGGCCCGGCAGTCGAGGTACACATGCTCGGTACCGGTACGCTTCATCTCGCTGTCTATAGCGCGGGCCACTACATCGCGCGGCGCCAGGTCGGCACGGGGGTCGTAGCTGGTCATAAATGCCTCGCCATGTTTATTGCGCAGTATACCGCCATCGCCACGCACAGCCTCTGTGATCAGGAACGATGGGCTTACACCCGCCTCATACAGCGCCGTAGGATGGAATTGTATGAACTCCATATTTTCTATTCGTCCTTTAGCGCGATACACCATAGCTATACCATCGCCCGTGGCTATCTTGGGGTTGGTGGTGGTGCGGTACACCTGCCCCACCCCACCCGATGCCATCAGTGTGCAGCGGGCCAGTATCTTCTCTATATTATTGTTCTGCAGGTTCAGCGCATATACACCGTAGCAGGTAATATCCGGCGCCGATTTTGTGACTAAGTAACCCAGGTGGTGCTGCGTGATGATGTCTACCACAAACCAGTGATTGTGTATGGCTATGTTAGGATATTTCTTCACCTCCTCCACCAGCGCCCGCTCTATTTCAAAGCCTGTTATATCCTTGTGGTGCAGTATGCGGAAGGCCGAATGACCACCTTCCTTTCCGCGCATATAATCGCCCTCAGTATCCTTGTCAAAGTTAGTGCCCCAGTCTATTATTTCGTTTACCCGTAGCGGACCTTCCTTTACTACAATGTCCACTACCTCCGGGTTGCACAAGCCATCGCCCGCTATCAAAGTGTCATCAATATGCCGCTGAAAGCTATCGTGCTCCAGGTCATTGACCACGGCTATGCCACCTTGCGCATACTTGGTGTTGGTCTCATCCGTATTGGCCTTGGTGAGTATGGTGATGGTCTTATCCGGGAATTTGCGGGCCACCTTCACTGCATACGTAAGACCGGCTATCCCCGACCCTATAATTAGAAAATCTGTTTTGAGCATAAATGTCTGTTGCCATGATAAAGGTACAGGAGAAAGTCAATCGGGCAATAAGTCAAAAGGTTAAATAGTTACCATTCAAATTAAACCCACCCTCACTCCGGCGCCGCAAACCTTGATCTCAGCCTGCTGAAAGGTTTTTCAATAAAGTAATAGGAGCATAGAGCGGCAAGTACAATACAAAAAATATTCTGCGGCATCCCGGCTACCCACCAGTCGTTTCCGCTGATAAATATTTCCTGCCATAGGTAAATGCTGTAAGATAACAAGCCTATATAATTCATCAAGCGTAAATTAAGAAACCGGAACCAAATACGTTGCGGACCGAAAACGGAATACATAAGTATTATAGCGATAAAGAAATTACCGATAGTACCATGGGTTACCCCAAGCG
>CAIVKT010000449.1 GCA_903906615.1 uncultured Bacteroidota bacterium
CGAAGTACCTGGAGAGTGGCTGGATCAATAAGCTGCTGACGAGGGTAACGAATTGGGTGTTCAGTCACAGGATATGGATCTATGGGTTTACGATAGTGGTATGTGTGTTCTCGGTCATCGGGCTAACGAAGTTGCGCAATGACGCGCATATAGTGGATGACCTGCCGAAATCGGACAAAGTATATGTGGACCTGAAATTCTTTGAGACCAACTTCAGGGGTGTGATGCCGCTGGAAATAGTAATAGACACCAAGAAGAAGAACGGTGTGCTGTCGCTGGATGTGCTGGGCAAGATAGACAAGGTGACTCAGATGCTGCAACAGTATCCCGAGATAGCCCACCCGCTGGCGATAACCGAAGGCGTGAAATTTGCCAACCAGGCCTACTTTGGCGGGGACAGCGCCAACTATGAAGTGCCGGGCGATATGCTGCAGGCAGCCTTTATACTGCCCTACCTGCATACCAGCAAGAGCGACAATAACAGCATACTAAACAAGCTGCTGCACTCCTTCGTAGACAGTACCAAGCAGAAAGCCCGCATCAGTGTGAACATGGCAGACATAGGATCGCGCAGGCTGCCGCTGCTGCTGGACAGTATACGCCCGCAGGTGAATGCTATTTTTGACAGTAATAAATACAATGTAACCTATACCGGAACCAGCATCACCTTTTTGGAGGGCAGCAAATTCATTGTGAACAGCCTGCGGGATAGCCTGATACTGGCGTTCATCATCATATTTGGTTGTATGATCGTTTTGTTCCGCTCGTGGCGGATACTGCTGATATCTATAGTGGTGAATATAGTGCCGCTGCTGATAACTGCCGGGCTGATGGGGTGGATGGGCATACGCATAAAGCCATCTACGGTGCTGGTATTCAGCGTAGCGCTGGGGATCACTATTGATGTGACGATACGCTTTTTGGTGAACTTTAAACAGGAACTGGCGCGGAATGATGACAGCATAGCCGATACCGTACACCGCACGATACATGATACGGGACTGAGTATTATCTATACTTCGCTGATACTCATAGCCGGGTTCGCAGTGTTCATGCTATCACAGTTTGATGGCACGAAATCTTTAGGATATTTAACATCTATTACTTTGCTGCTGGCCATGGTGACCAACCTTACTTTGTTGCCTGCTTTGCTGCTGTGGATGGACAAGGTGATCGAGAAAAAGAATAATGCCGCCATCTTCCTTTATGAAGATGATGACGATGATGAAGTACCTAAAGTGAATGACTAAAGAAGTTATTTACTATTTTTGTGTTTGTTATGGAATTTGATAAGATAAAAAATAAAGGCCAGGCGCGTCTCTTCAAAAACGACTACATGGAGATGATGACCAAGACGCATCCCGTGGTCATTTATTCTATTTACTTCCCGGTTATTATCTTCATGCTGTACTACGGGGTATCGTACAAAGGGCTTTCGCCGTGGTATGAGCTGCTGCTATTTATTGTTGGTGCGCTGTTCTGGAGCATCTTTGAGTATGTAATGCACCGCTACCTGTTCCATATGATCGTGGAAAGCCCGAAGGCAATGAAGTTTGTATATACCATGCACGGTGTACACCACGAATACCCACGCGATAAGGAAAGGCTGTTTATGCCCCCTGTGCCAAGTATAGTGGTAGCGTCTTTGCTCTTCCTGCTGGCACATGCTATTATGGGCTGGACGGCATTGTGCTTCTTCCCCGGCTTCCTGTTTGGGTACCTGATGTATGGGTCTATGCACTTTGCGATACACGCTTTTGCCCCACCAAAATTCCTGAAGGCGCTGTGGCGCAACCACCACCTGCACCATTACAAAGCGCCTGAAAAGGGCTTTGGGGTGAGCTCTGTGCTTTGGGATGTGGTGTTTAAGACGGTGCCGAAGAAGGAGGAGTAAACCCTGACCCTCCCGCAGAAATAGCGGGACCTTGTGCCGTGATGTTTGGTTGAGTTGCGTATATAGCGGTTACCACTCTTTTATATAAGGTTCTCCAGTGACCGGATCTATGTCGCCGGGTTTATGCGGTGGTGGTTTGTGATAATTTTCGGCTTCGGTAATTGTGAATTCTAATGAATTTACGTCGGTTCTTTCTCCGCTACAGTCCGCGACTATAAAGTTATTGAAAACAACACTATCGCCGTTTTCGAGTGTTGTGAAAAAATCATTGGTTAGGCTGTCTATTCTAGCTCCTTTTTCGTTCCTAAGGTTTCTTGTGAAAATTTGCTTTGTATTTCTATAAACATTTATGGTAAATTCTTTGACGGGCATCTTTGCATCAATATCGAAATTGACTACATCCGCTCTTGGAGATATGGTCATGCAAAGTGCAGACTTAGAAATTTTACCATTAGTCTTACCCATTAAATTCATTTCTGGATGAGGAAACCTCTTTACCCTAAAATATACACTATCAATTAGTTTTATTCCTTGCTTTGTTTTTTTGCTTACATAAATCACTACGCCGCCAATCTTACGCGTGTTAATATTATAATGGCCGGGCTTTGCATATTCATCTTTCAATACCGATCCACTATCTATAGTTAATATTATATCAGTTGGACGCACATTGCTTACAGCTACTGTAATTGGGTTGTCAATACAGGTATATAGTATGTTTTGCTTATCGTTTTGTATGGCCACTATCTGCGCAAATGCGGATAATGAAAACACGCATAGCAGTAATGTGAAGAGATACCTGGGCATTGAGGATGTTTTGGGTGAAGTAAATGTAAATAATTAAATTTTAAATTGGTGGGGTTGGTGGTTGTGTGACCTGTCCTGCGCGAGGGAAACCACCCCCGCTTATAAAGGCTTGGAAGCCTTTATCGCGTCCCCTCCTTAAAAAAAGGAGGGGAGTATGTTATCTGTCCTTCGCGAGTCAATCCGGCCAACTGGAAAACGGATCAATTTTATACCGATGGCCGGGAATCTGTATAGCCATATGACCGGGTACATGCCTTTTAAACGATCAACTATATAGAGTAAGCACAGAATGGAAGACAAAGAATAACAATTCACTATCTTTGGGTATGGACAGAGCCACCATTATACAGCACATAGAAGATGCCGCGCATCACTTACTGATCAGTGTGCATAAGGAGGAAGCCAATACAAAGGAAACAGGGGTGATCATACGCAAGTATGTGCACACGGGTCATATCTCTGTTGAAGAAGAGCATGTGCTTAAGGTGCAGGTGGCAGATACACTGAAGATAGTAGGTATAGTTGTTCCCTTTGTGCTGATACCCGGTGCATCAATTGTAATGCCCATACTTATAAAAGTTGCGGGCAAGCACAACATCAATTTGATGCCTTCGGTGCTATAAATACTACAACGTTCTTGTCAGTATCTCGTTACTGAGCTCGCCTTCCAGCTCTATCATGTGGGCCGGGTCGTGCAACGGGTCTGGTGTGGTGAAGTACAGTTCACCGTCATTACCGGGTTTGTGCTTCATTTCCATAAAGAAAGAGACCCCATCCAGGTCTTTGATGATCTCGGGCGGTGTGATCTCAACAGAGAAGGTCATAACTCCCTCCTCATCGTTTTCGGTGACATCGCATATCCACTCACCGTTGTCCAGGTCTATCGCTAATTCGTATTTGTCTGTAACCATGATTTAAAGTTAGCCGATTTTTTTAATTGGCCTGCATATTCTGAGCCTCTACTTAATAATTTGGTAACTATTTCATCATATAAGGCCGCTATATGTGCTGCTACCTTTGCCGATTGTATAATATCTCTTTTATGTTCAGGAAGTTTTTATGTTTGGTGGTAACATTATTTGCCGCAGGCGCTGCCCATGCCCAAAGCGGTTGCACCGACCCTGCGGCCAGTAATTATAACCCAACGGCAGTTACCAACGATGGCTCCTGTATATACCCGGTTACACACAACAGCCCTTTGCTAAAAGGAGCCATGTCGCACACCATTACAGAATCATCGGGCCTTGAATGGACAGACGGCCAGCTATGGACACACAACGACAGCGGCAACCCTCCCTATATCTTCAAGATAGATACCACCAATGGCCATACACTGCAAACGGTGATCATAGACAACTACCCCAATACCGACTGGGAAGACATAACTGCAGATAGCTTCTACATTTATGTGGGCGATCATGGCAATAATGATGGCTCCCGCAGGGACCTTAAAGTATTGAAGATAGCCAAGGCAGACATAACAACCGGTGATACTGTGCATGTGAATGCGCAAGCCATCGCCTTCTCCTACACCGACCAAACAAGCTTTACACCCAGCCATACCAACAACTTCGATTGCGAAGCGCTGATGTCTGTAGGCGACTCGCTATACATTTTTACCAAAGACCGTGGCGATCTATCCACCCGCTCTTATAAGATGCCCAAAACACCCGGCACCTATGCACTTACACCATACACTAGTTACAATGTGGATGGACTCATTACCGGCGCCGACTATAATGCAGCTACTAAAGAAGTGGTGCTGGTGGGCTATCTTAGTGATCATACGCATCCCTTCCTCTGGTACCTCAACGACTATGAGGGCGATATGTACTTCTCCGGCAATAAGCGCAGGATAGAGATCGGTGGCAATTCGGAATGGCAGACAGAGGGCGTGGCGTGGGTATCAGCGAGCAGGTACTTCATATCCTGCGAAACACGCGGCGATACTGTTGCTTCGTTATACATAGGCAGCAAGGCTATGAATACTACCACCGCGGTGCAAAATATACATGCCGCTGTAACCTGTTCCGTATTCCCCGACCCGGCAACTGATGTGCTGCATATAAACGATCTGGAAGCTAAAGCGGCTTATGAACTCACCAACATAGCGGGTGCATCATTTGGCAAAGGCATATTGGCAGCGGGTAACAATATCATCAGTGTGAAGGACATGCCCACCGGCAACTATATCATCCGTATAGATGAAGACCATGCGGCCAGCGCTTATATAAAGTTCGTAAAACGATAGGGCTATTTTTCCCTCAATGCCCGCTCTATCTCCTTGCTGGGTATGATCCACAGCACGGCAACGGCAACGAATAGCAGCTCTGCTATCAACGGGCTTACGTACAAAGCCATGGGTATAGACAGGCTATAAAGCACCACCGAAGTGTATTGTTTAGGCTTTGTTTTTCTTATTGCGTCGGTCAGGGGTGTATCTTCGGTATGCGTGCGTTGTATCGTGCTGCTGAGTATGGTATATGCCAGCCCGCAGGTGATCAGCAAGGCGCCATAGGTAGCTACTGCTACCCGTTCGAAACAGTTCTCACCCATCCACCCTGTGGCAAATGGCACCAGGGACAGGCAGAACAGCAGGCCCATATTGGCCCACATCATACCGGCAGTCACACTTTTGGCGGTGTGCATCAGGTGGTGATGATTGATCCAGTAGATGGCGACAAACACAAAGCTGAGCACATAGCAGTACAGTGTGGGCAGCAATACCTTCACTGCTTCCCAACCAGTGCCTTTGGGTATCTTCAGTTCCAGCACCATGATGGTGATGATAATAGCAAACACCCCATCGCTGAAAGCCTCTAACCTTGTTTTATTCATATGCAGTGGATCATGTGTACAACAAACATAAACAATTTGTATCTTACCCTGCTATCTGCGCACTGATGAAACACATCCTGTACAAAATATTCATAGGCAAGCCCGAGTATAATAAAAGACTCAGGTATTCGGCATATCATACCTACCGGGTGGAGCTGAAGAAAATATGGAATAATGAAAAGCATGACGATGTAGGCTTTGAAAAGATGCTGCGGCTGGTGCTGGTGTCTATACAGATCATTTTTCCAGGCTTGCATGTGCGCACCTTATTTGGCAGGTTTGGCAGCATAGGCCGCAACACTGCTGTGGAGTTCTTCGTACTGTTCAAAACGCTCCTCCCGCTTTTCTTTCTTACCAGTGGCCTGTACCGTTATCCGCTTGCTATGTGCATATCAGCCTACCTGCTGCTGGAGACCCTGTGTTATGTCGCCTCCCTCATTTTTGTATCAGATATGTTTGTGAAGCCCCGCTCTTACCGCCGCAATATCCTCATGCTGTCGCTCAACTACCTGGAGATCTGCCTCAGCTTTGCGGTACTGTATGCGGGTATGCATTTATTGGGCGATACCCCCCAGGGCTATATTGATTATATTTACTTCAGCATTATCACCGCTACTACTGTAGGCTTTGGCGATATGCACCCCGTCACCCAATTTGGTAAGGTATTGGTATCTGTGCAGGCTGTAATGGTTGTGGCCTTCGTGGTGCTGTTCCTCAATTTCTTTGGCTCTAAGGTGGAAGTGATACACAACGAAGAGGAATAAACAGGAAGCATATATATTATAAATTACTTAGTAGTGGGGTAATTATTACAAATAATATTGGCCATTTTGCGCTCTTGTGTTATGTTTAATGATTGGTTTTATTATTTTTACTCGAAGAAATAGTTCATATGGAAAAGACTGTGCTTAAAAATATCTTTCTTGTTTGCCTCGTGGCGTTATCTACAAGCGCTTTTGCCCAGAGAATGGAGCAGTTACCACCTAAAAATACTGAGCCTATCAACAGGTATGACCTGCTGGATAAGACCTGGTACATAGTGGCTACAAAATGCCCTGATAAGATAGGCGCAGAAAGCCATTACATCCACAACTACGGCACACTGAAGATGAGCCCGTCTAACGCCAACAACATCAACTATGGCACGTATGTACGGTTCAACAGGGACATGAGCGATAACCCGAACGAAACAGGCAAATACAGCCTAACTACTGATGATGTGGGCAACCTGGTGCTGACACTGAAAAAGAACAAAAGCGACATTACCGCAAAATATATAGTGCCGATGGTAGAGGCCAACCACCTTACCCTTATCCGCACAGATGATGGCGAAAAATGCAACATCAGCTACGCAATAGCCCCATAATATTTTAAGAAAGAAATTGTACGCGCCCGGCTTGTTCCGGGCGTTTTTTTATTTATACAGGACGTAACAATTTATTCAGACTATACCAGTAGCCACGGCTTTTAAGCCGTGGTTAAGTAAAGAATATGATCGGCTTTAGCCGAAAGGCTCGGGATGATTATTTAATATCTATCGGATATACCCACACTAACAATCCACATCCAAACACGGCGTGGTAGCCGACTCCAGCTCTATAGTGGCATGATGGATGTTGTTGTGCAGCAGCTCATGCTTGATGTGGTGTACCACCTTCATCTTCTCTTCAAAAGCCAGCGTATCTTTTAGTACCAGGTGCGCCGTCAGTGCGTTCTCTGTAGTACTCATAGCCCATACGTGCATGTGGTGTATATCATTCACTCCACTTACTTTTTTTATCAGGGCTTCCAGGTTTTCTATCTTCACATTCTCCGGCACGGCATCCATAGACATGCGCAGGCTTTCGGTGAGCAGTGACCAGGTACCTGATAATATGATGAGCAGCACTATGATACTTATGGCGCCATCTATCCAGTACCAGTGGGTAAAGTAAATGATGACACCCGCTACCACCACACCCAGCGATACCATGGCATCCGTCATCAGGTGCAGGTAAGCGCCCTTGGTGTTGAGGTCGTGTTCTTTATTACGGAAGAACAGTAATGCAGAGGCGAAGTTGATGATGATACCCAATCCTGATACTATAGCCACAATGCCACCTTCTACCGGGCGCGGGTGCAGCAACCTGTTCACAGATTCAAAACCCAGTATGCCTATGGTAATGAGCAGTATCACTGCATTGGTTAGGGCGGCAAGTACAGTTGTCTTTTTGTAGCCGTAGGTATAGGTGTGTGTAGGTTTTACCTTCGCCAGCCTGAAGGCGATGACCGATAAGGCCAGCCCGGCCACATCGCCCAGGTTATGCCCGGCATCTGCCAGCAAAGCCATAGAGTGGGAGAACAGGCCTGCCACTACCTGCACTGCTACATATATGCTATTGAGCACAATACCCGCAATGAATGCTCCGTTCACCGCATCGGCAGGGCTTACATGATGATGGTGGTGATGCCCGTGGCCATGACTATGGTCGTGGCTGTGGCTGTGAGCGTGATTATGGTCGTGCATTATAATACCTATTCAGCCTGCAAGTTAGGAAATATATCAATGATACTTCTTCCACCAGTTGCTGTTGTAGGGTTGGCCTGTTACCTCGGTGGGCTTGCCCGGCTCCGGCACAAAAAGTTGTATGTTCTTTTGCGTGGCATAGCCTGTCAGCCTTTCAATGGGCTCCCACCAGGCATGCAGGGCCAGGTTGAAGGTGCCCCAGTGTATGGGCATCATCAGCTTGCCCCTGAGCGCCAGGTGCGCGTTCGATGCGTTATCCGGCCCCATGTGTATGTTGGGCCACGCTGCGCCATAAGCGCCTATCTCCAGCATGGTCAGGTCGAAAGGCCCGAACATGTCACCGATCTCCTGGAACCCCGGGAACCAGCCGGAGTCTGCCCCGAAAAAGATATTATGTTTCGGCCCCTTGATCACAAAAGACGACCACAAGGTCTGGTTCCTGTTGGTGATACCCCTGCCCGAGAAGTGACGGGCCGGGGTAGCGGTTATCGTAAGGTCTGTGCCTATGTTGGCGGTTTCGGTCCAGTTGAGTTCTGTAATGCGGCTCCTGTTTATGCCCCAGCTTTCAATGATGCCGCCCACACCCAGCGAGCAAACTATGGGCGTAGTAAGATGAGTAAGGCTTTTTATGGTTGGGTAGTCGAGGTGGTCGTAATGGTCGTGCGACAGTAGTATGGCATCCAGTTCAGGCAGTTCTTCCAGCGGCAGTGGCGCGGGGAAAAATCTTTTGGGCCCCACCAGTGTGGAGAAGGAAGCCCGCGGCCCCCATACCGGGTCGGTGAGGATGCGCTTGCCATCAATTTCTATGAGCAGGGAGGAATGGCCCATCCAGGTAATGCGCAGCCCGCCGGCGGGTAGTGTTTTGTATATTCCGGCATCGGTATGAAAAGGGCCCAGTTGCACCTTGGGTACACGTTCTTCTTTAGCGGTGGCATAGGCCCACAGTATCTTCCATATGCTTTGCGTGGTTTGTACAGTGGGTATGGGGTTCTGGTATTCTTTACCTTGCTTTATGGCCTTATTCATAGCAGTAATATATAGGGTGCAAACCAACGTAATACTATCTGAAAACAACAATTAAATACGGCGAACAGTTCTCTTTTATCGGTAAGGGGCATGAAATAAATATTAACTAATAACATGGGGTTATTTTGTTTATGTTAATGTTTGGTTCGGATTAATATAAATGCCCTATTTTTATTCGCAAGAAATATGAATATTTACAATTTTCTCTCAAGGGTGGCTCCTGCCAGGAAGAAATATGCCTCCAAATTCTTCCTTGTAGTACTGCCCCTGATATTGCTTTCTATATTTGACCTCGTCATCATATTCATGATGGACAAGGGCACGATACACTGGCCATTCCAGCGTATCGCTATACTCATTTCCGGGCTTACTGTTATCGGCGTTATCAATATCCTTTACTTTTTCAATAGGCTGGTCAATCCTTTAAGATCCGGCCAGGAGGCATTAAATAAGTACCTGCTCTCCGGCGAGATACCACAACTCCCTGTGCATTATGAAGACGAAGCAGGGGTGCTGCTCAACGACATACAGGCCACCATAACGAAGCTGGACCTGCTTCTTGGCGAAAAGAGCGATATGATAGACCTGCTCTCGCACGACCTGCGCAGCCCCGTAGGCCGCATCATGAACCTCAGTGGCCTCATCAAAACAGACGATGAATCTAATAAAGAACTGTATGCCGACTACATCACCAATGAGTGCAAAAGCCTGCTGCGCATACTGGAGAATATATTGCTGATGCTCAAAGACGATAATCATTCGTTCAGGATGACGAATGTGAACCTGAAGAATATTGTTGACGAAACAGTAGGCTTCTTCGACTTTGCGCTGGCCGAGAAGAACCTGGGCATAGGCATGTCGATTGATGAATCGGTACAAGTGATCGTGCAGCCCGAGCTGTTCACGCAGGCCATCCGCAATATTATAGGCAATGCGATCAAATTCTCTTCTGATGGGCAGACCATATATATATCTGCCCGGCAGGATAAAGAGCAGGTAGCGCTGATCATACAGGACGAAGGCCTTGGCTTTTTGCCGGGTGACATGAAAAAGATATTCAATAGATTTACCAGCGCCGGCAAAAGCGGTACCCGTGGCGAAACATCTGTGGGCCTGGGGCTCTACCTCAGCAAAAAGATCATAGAGCGCCATGGCGGCAAGCTGACCGCTTATAGCGACGGTATCAATAAAGGCGCTTCCTTCACCATAGAGCTCTACCGCCTCATTACTACAAAAAAGCAGGGTCGCAACAAAACGCCTGCTGCCCGGCCTGCTGCCGCTGCCCCCAGCCGTGTACGCACCATCAACAGGGGCAGGCAGTAGTATCTTTTACGTTTAAAAACACCCATTTTATCACTAAGCCGCCAACAAGGGTTTCTGCCTTGTTACTTTTGGCTGAGGAACGATAACAAAATAACTTCCACCATCTTACTCGTTCTTTTCCATTTTTACTTCGTTGTAAAAGTCTTTAAATAGCTCACTATTCGCAGATTTTACGCCTAATAAAAAAGAAAAATAACTTCGCAATATGGTGGAAGTTATCTCGTCAACGTTCCTTATTTTGCAGCCTTATTATAGATACACAATGCTTACCGCAAACGAAATACGCAGCCAGTTTTTAGACTTTTTCAAAAGCAAAGGACATGATATTGTCCCCTCTGCACCTATAGTGATCAAAAACGATCCCACCCTGTTGTTTACCAATGCAGGTATGAACCAGTTCAAGGATTACTTCCTCGGCAATCGTGTACCTGACCACACGCGTGTAGCCGATACCCAAAAATGCCTGCGCGTAAGCGGCAAGCACAACGACCTGGAAGAAGTAGGTGTAGATACCTACCACCATACCATGTTCGAGATGCTGGGCAACTGGAGCTTTGGCGATTATTTTAAGGAAGAGGCAATAGCCTGGAGCTGGGAATTACTTACCACAGTGTATGGCATACCAAAAGACAAACTTTACGTAACAGTTTTCCAGGGTGATGCGGGCGAGAACCTGCCGAAGGATGAAGAAGCCTACAACTTCTGGAAGCAGCATATAGCCGAAGACCGCATACTGCTTGGCAATAAAAAAGATAACTTTTGGGAGATGGGCGATACAGGCCCGTGCGGCCCATGCTCCGAGATACATGTGGACTGCCGGACTGATGAAGAAAAGAAACTGGTAGATGGCAAAACACTGGTGAACGCAGACCACCCGCAGGTGATAGAGATCTGGAACAATGTGTTCATGCAGTACAACCGTCTTAAAGACGGCACGCTCGATCCCCTGCCCGCAAAGCATGTGGATACCGGTATGGGCCTTGAAAGGCTGGTACGAGTGCTGCAAAACAAGCAAAGTAATTACGATACCGACCTGTTCACAGGTACAATCGCCGCGATAGAAAACATCACCGGTAAAAAATACGGATACACCGATAGCCGCCACGATGTGGCTTTCCGGGTTATCTCCGATCACATCCGCGCCATAGGCTTTACGATTGCTGATGGACAGTTGCCATCCAATACGGGTGCGGGTTATGTTATCCGCCGTATACTGCGCCGCGCAGTGCGTTACTACTATTCTTATCTTGATTACAAGCAGCCATTGCTCAATAAGCTGATGCCTGTACTGGCCAAACAATTCGAACACGTATTCCCGGAATTGCAGCAGCAGATAGACCTCGTGAGCAGGGTAGTGAAGGAAGAAGAAGATGCCTTCCTCCGCACGCTGGATAAGGGATTGAAGAAGATAGACGACATCATCACCGATAC
>CAIVKT010000450.1 GCA_903906615.1 uncultured Bacteroidota bacterium
ACCTATACATGTAAAAAGCGTACCCACAGCGTGTTAAATGAAATATAAAGATGAAAAAAGGGCAAAATACCCCTGATCAAAAAAGATTTATCAAATAATGGGGGGCTATGTATTAATATACATGGTGCCAGTAATGCTGGTGATTTTTATGATAATAGCGTGGATGCGGGGTTACAACGCAGGAACTCATGAAGAGCGCTGCCAGAATTGCGGATATAATGATCGTCTTTTTCATATAATGGGGGCGAAACCTATCACAATTTATCAATAAATCGGGAAAAAACGGCTATTTTTTGCTGTTATTGATTTAGCCTTAGTAGGTATTGGTATAAATGATCAGTTTACAGCCAGTATTTCAGTATTTTTGTACAAATTCTATTGATATGTTGAAGACCGGCAATACCATTGTGAGCATCTATACGGAGATGACCCCGAACCCAGAGACCATGAAATTCGTGGCCAACAAACTTTTATACCCTGGCAAGAGCATAGATTTCCCTGATGAATCATCGGCAGCGCCATCGCCACTGGCGCAGGAGCTGTTTGCGTTCCCCTTCGTGCGGAGCGTATTCATTGCCAGCAATTTTGTGACCCTGAGCAAAACCCCCGATACCAACTGGGATGATGTGATACCCAGCATCCGCCAGTTCCTGAAAGAATACCTGGAAGAAGGCAAGGCCGTGGTGAATGAAGACCAGGTGGTGGTGAAGAAAGATAATTACGTGATCAATGCCAGTGACGAAGATGTGGTAGGCCGCATTAAAGAGCTGCTCGAAAACTATGTGAAGCCCGCCGTGGAAATGGATGGCGGCGCTATCGCCTTCCGTGGATTTGAGAATGGCACCGTGAAGCTGATGATGCAGGGGTCCTGCTCGGGCTGCCCGTCTTCTATGATCACACTGAAGACAGGAATAGAGGGTATGATGAAGCGCATGATACCTGAAGTGAAGGAAGTGGTGGCAGAATCAGAATAAATTGTACCATATAATTTATATGTAAATGCCCGCCTTATTATGGTGGGCATTTGCTTTTAAATATATCTGCCGGGCAGCCACAATATTGCTGATTTATATTATTTTTATAGCCGCATAGTTCCGGCCTGGTGATCATATCAGGTACGGTGGCTTTTTAACCTTTTTTGACTCTTGATCGCTAATGAGCATTCAGAATAATTATGTGGCCATAATGGCCGGCGGTATCGGCAGCAGGTTCTGGCCTGAAAGCCGTACACACTATCCGAAACAATTCCTCGACTTGCTGGGCACTGGCCGCTCACTGATACAATGGACGTATAACCGCTTCAAGCACATATGCCCGAAGGAGAATATTTACTTCATTACCAACGAGCAATACATAGCCACGCTGAAGGGGCAGATACCCGAGATCAGCGATGACAACATCATCAGCGAGCCCAGCCGCAAAAATACCGCCCCATGTGCTGCCTACTTTGCGCACAAGATCATGGCGCTGAACCCAAAGGCAAACATCATCATGTCGCCCGCCGATCACCTGATCATGGACGAGCATTCCTTTGAGCGGACAGCACATGAGGCGCTCGATTTTGTGGCCCACCACCCGTCACTGCTCACACTGGGTATAAAACCTACACGCCCCGATACCGGCTATGGCTATATACAGTATGATGCCGAGCATGAAGTGGATAAGACCTACCGCGTAAAAACATTCACCGAAAAACCATCGCTGGAGCTGGCCCGCACTTTCCTGAAGAGCGGCGACTTCCTTTGGAACTCCGGGATATTTGTATGGAATGTGCAGACCATAATGGACGCGCTGGAACATTACCTGCCGGAGATGAACGAAGTTTTCTCGCAGGCAAAGGAAGTGTATAACACGCCTGCCGAGCGCGATGTGATCACTAAGCTATACCCGCACTGCACCAACATATCTATAGACTACGGCATCATGGAGAAGGCACGCAATGTGTTTGTGATCCCTTCTTATTTTGGCTGGTGCGACCTCGGCACCTGGGAGTCGGCATATGACAACTGCACGAAGGACTACCTGGGCAATGCCGTGCTGGGCAACAATGTAATGGTGATAGACGCATCAGAATGTATGGTGAAGGCACCTCACGAAAAGCTGGTGGTGATACAGGGCCTCGAAAAATTCATTGTGGTAGATACACCCGATATACTGCTCATCTGTGAGCGCAACCGCGAGCAACAGATCAAAGAATATGTAGCCGAGGTGAAGCGCAATAAGGGAGATAAATACCTGTAGTCCCATAATAGCATTTTATGAAACAGATCAGGGCAGTTACGTACTATTTTGTCCTGGTCGTAGCTATTGCTATTTGCCTTTTTCAGTCTCTTATCTATTCTTTATACGCCTATGACTGTATTTCTGGCAGTGGAGATACTATGTTCTCGATGCCGGTTTTAGTTTATTCGTCGTTGGTTGTCGTTTACTACATGGTAGCGCTCATCCTCCTGGTCAAAAACATTTATCGCAGGCAATACAAAGTAGTAATGATCATTTCAGCGGCCGTATTCCTGCTTGTGATCGCGCAATTGTTATTTGAGGCACGTTTTGATATTGTAGGTCATATCTACCAGCCGGGAACAGATTCCGGGCCATGAAACATTGTACTTTATTTTTTACTTTTGAAGTATGCAGCTACCACAAAAGCACTCGGCCACCGGCACCACTATATTTACTGTAATGAGCGCATTGGCTGCGCAGCACAATGCCATCAACTTGTCGCAGGGATTCCCTGATTTTCATATTGACGAGCAGTTGTCGCGTTTATTGGGAGATGCCGCAAAGAACGGCCATAACCAATACTCGCCCATGCCCGGGCTGCCCGCACTGCGGCAGGCAGTGGCCGATAGCTTTAAGAAACGCTACGGCCTGAACATAGATGCCGATAACGAGATAACCATAACACCGGGCGCCACCTATGCCATATACACAGCTTTTACCGCCATACTGCAACCGGGAGATGAGGCCATAGTGCTGGAGCCCGCTTACGACAGCTACATACCTAATATAGAAATGAATGGCGCGAAGGCGGTGCCTGTGGCCCTTACCGCACCCGACTTTAACGTGGACTGGAACAAGGTAAAGGATGCCATAACGCCCCGTACCAAGGCCATTATCGTGAACACACCGCATAACCCCACCGGGGCTATATGGAGCAAGGAAGACTGGGACCACCTCGCCGGGCTGGTGCGGGATACAGAGATCATCATACTATCAGACGAGGTGTATGAACAGTTAGTGCTGGATGGCAAGAAGCACTATAGCGTACTGGAGCATGAGGAGCTGAGGCAACGCAGCTTTGCGCTCTTCTCCTTTGGTAAGGTGTATAACAATACCGGGTGGAAGATAGGCTACTGCGTAGCCCCGCCTGCCTTCACACAGGCCTTCCGCCGCATACACCAGTTCCTGTGCTTTACAGTCAATACACCGGGGCAGTATGCCCTGGCAGGCCACATAGCGGCTGATACAGCTGTACCTGTGCATACCATTATGCAGCAGAAGCGCGATCATTTTCTGTCTATAATAAAGGATACGCCTTTTACTATTTTCAAGCCTGCGGCAGGCAGCTACTTCCAGGTAGCAGGCTATGAGCGTGTAAGCGATATGCCCGATATGGAATTTGCGCAATGGCTGACGAAGGAGCATGGTGTAGCTACAATACCAGTGAGCCCATTCTACAGCAATAAGAAAGATGATAAGCTGATCCGTTTCTGCTTCGCGAAAAAAGAAGAAACGCTGAATGATGCTGTAGAGCGGCTGAAGAAGATAAAGGTGTAAAAAAGAATGTCTGATGAAATTGAACGCCAGTCAACAAAAACCACAAGGAAGCTATTTTGCTTCATTTCTTAAAACGTTCCTTTTCGGCATTATGCTGATCACCCCTTTTCACTACTTTATCATGAATTTGGCGATCACTCCACATTGGCTAACGGAAACTATTTTTTCTAGTCTATTATTTTCTTTGGTTTTTACCAGTACAACAAAATACGCAAGAAAGAAAATTAACAAGACACAACGAAATTAGAACGGATACCCTATCCCTATATTCAGCACCAGGTTATTCCGTTTCCATTCCGGGTCTTCTATATTTATTTTGTTGAACACCCAGCGTTCATTCTCCGGCAGCCATGGCTCGCGCACCGGTATGCCGAGGTCTAAGCGCAGGATCAATATCTTAAAATCGAACCGCAACCCCAATCCCACATCTGCTGCCAGCTCCTTGTAAAAATCAGAAGTAAATTTGCCGCCGGGCAGCGCAGGGTTGTTGTTATACAGCCATATATTACCTGCATCAAAGAACACTGCCGCATTGATGAACTTGTAAATGTTCTGCCGTATCTCGGCATTGTATTCAAACTTGATATCGCCAAGGGTTTCTATGTACTTGCTCGTGTTGCTGCTGTCATTAAAAGTGCCTGGGCCAACCAGCCTGGAAGGGAAGCCCCTGAGGTCACTGTTGCCACCCGCCCAGAATTGCTTGATGTTGGGCAGTTCTTCGGAGTTGCCATAAGGTATGCCCAGCCCGGCCATGATGCGCGTAGCAAACATAGTAGCTTTAGAAAACCGGAAATAGTAGCGGAAATCAGGCTGTAGCTTGGCGTATTGCGCATAGGTGGAACCCAATAGCTTTTTCGGGTTGGTCTCATAATTCGCATTTTCCGCAACCCCTAAAATATTCCCTGAAAGATCTACCAGGCCGTCAAAATAAAATGAATGCTTACGTGCAGGCCCCACCTGCGAGTTGTACGTAAATTCGTAAGTAGGGCCTATAATGATGCCGTTAAAAATAAGGTTGCCGTACAGCTCATTAAGATCAGCGGCATTGCCCAGCGTATCTGTGCGCACATACGTAAAATTAAACGGGTTGAACTGGTGCTCCTTATGCGGCCCTTCCTTCCAGTCGTAACCATAAGATGCGGTATAGGAATTGATACGCAGCAGATCCGACTCTGATTCGTACCTGTATTTGAGACTAATGATAGTGCGCGGCAGGTACTGGCTGGCTGTATTGATCGTTATGAACGGCACCACAAAACGGGGAAAAGAAAGGTCCACCTCCGAGCCGAAGTTGTATATATCCGGCTTGCTGCCTGCACCGCTGTATTGCGCTTCAAAGCCACCATTGATCTTGAACACCAGCGCCTCTGCCCCCTTAAAAGTATTGCGATTGCGCAGGCTGATGCTGCCTTCTGTGCCTACCCTGTTATCATTCTGGGTGAGCGCGCCGATCTGGAACTGTATGGATTTCTTAGGGTAAGAAGTAAGGTAATAATACACATCCATCAGCGAATCATTCACCGGCTGAAAGCGGTTCTTCACAAATTTGAAAGTACCCATATTCACCAGCCTGCTCAGCGAGGTGTTTTGATCTTCGAGGCTATATTGGTCGCCCTTTTCAAATATCATGGAACGAACAAAAATATCCGGTTTGTACTGCTTCTTAGGGTCTACTATATTGTATGTTTCGACTTTTACGATATTATCTTTTGCGGTATCACTTTCGGCGCCGCGCAACTTGTAATTAGCGTAGATGTAGATGTTGTTGATGTTGTATACATTGTAAGCCTCATCGGGTATTTCTTTCTTTTTCAGCCGTACATACATATTCACTTTGTGGTTGCCGATAGAGCTGTCTACTACCACCAGTATATAATCCGGTTTAAAATAAAAATAACCCCTTTCCTTCAGTTCGGCATCTATGCGCGACCGCTCGCCCTTTATCAGGTCCAGGTTATAGGGTGCGCCGGGTATCAGCAGTGTAGATACAAAGTCGCTATCTATATCATGCGCTATCTGCGAGCTGTCTTTTTGGAAAAAAGTCTTATTAATCGTGTACTGCGGCCCGGTGGTGACCGTGAATATTGCGGTGGTTTTCCGGCTTCTCGAGGTGTCTACCTTTACCGATGCAGATGCGTAAAAATAGCCCTTGTTTTGCAGCGAGTTTACCATCAGTTCTTTATCCGCATTCAGCCGGATGCTGCTGGTAAGTACCGGCGGCTCACCTACTTTATCGCGCAGCCAGTGCCGCAGGCCTTTTTTCTTTTTGGTGTCTCCCGCCAGGTTGTACAAAGACAGCTTCAACCGTATGCCCAGTGTCTTGGAGTTAGGCTTTGGCCGCACTACGCCTGCCAGATCATTTTGCAGTTGTTTTCTTTCCTGCTTTCCTGCCTCATGGTCTGCTATTCTCACCTTACTGCCTTTGAACAGTGAATCGCCTGCTGGCAGGTGCCTGCTGTTGCTACAGGAGTAGAGCAGCACGGCAGAAATAATAAGGAATGATATTTTCAGCGTATTATGTGTCCGCATAAGGTGTTCATATCAGGTTATTTGCCCGCAGTATTTTCCGTTTTAGCTTTCTTAAAGACATTCCGGAAATGATCATAATCTATATTCACAATGAAAACAACGCCTGTCTCTGTCACAAAGCCTTCCAGCACACCCTCGTCATATTCTTTGCGGTAGGCACGCATGGAGTACTTGCCGCCGGGGCTTAGCAGGTAATCGGCGGCCAGGTTGGTGGGTACATAGCTGCTGTTGCTGTTATTATTGGTCTGCGGCCCTTCCAGCTCAAAGTCATTGCCTATGGTGAGTTTCAGCCTGTCGTTCAGCAATTCCTTCGAGGCTGCGAGGTTCAGGTCGGTACGTTGGCGCATATCGCCTGTGGTGTAGTCTGCTGTTGTGGCCAGGTCTGCCGATATATCCACGCCCTTCACCAGCTTGCCCGCGGCCTGGTTCAGTTGCTCACCTATAAATGTGCTTACACTCTGCAATGCGGTAAACCCAACGCCATTGGAAGCGCCTGAGCTGAACGGATCATCAGATACAAAGCGGCCAAGTATCAGCACAGCAAATACCTGCTTATTGAGTTCGGCAGTATCCATGCGTATCTGGTTCAGCTTACCCTGCACCAGCTCTATCTGGTCGGCAGATAGCGGGTATACTTTATTATCCGGCAATTGTACATCAAAGGTAATTGAAGGCTCCAGCACCGGCCCTTTCAAATGCAGGTCTACATCAAAAGGCAGGTTTTGTTTGTAGTAGTTAAGTTGTGTCTGGTCGGTCACTTCTCTTTGTATCAGGTCGTACGGAGGCGCTTCTGCTTCATAGGCCGCAGTCACATCCAGCATAGTACCCTTCACAGGATCGCCGGCAAAGGTGATAGAACTACCTTCCTGTATCAGGAATTTGCGCTTGATGAAGTTGTAGTTAAGTTGGTAAGCCCCGCCATGAATGTCGTAAGTGCCGCTGAGGCTTATAGTACCTCCGGGTGTCACTGCTGCATTAAGGCTGGCATCGCCCCGCACACTCAAAAAGTCGCCCGATGACTGGTCCAGTATCAGGCTCAGCACTGCGGCTTTGTCAATGGTCACATTCACATTGATGTCAGAGCCTGCGGCCAGTTTATGCCTCGCTTTAGTGGTATCCGTTTTATGTGGCACCAATACGTTTTTGCGACCGGTATCTTTCATGTTCATAAACACCACTATACCCTTGCTGCTTTCCACCTGTGGTGTGCTTTCAGGGGTCACTACCGTGAAGTTGGTACCCTTCAGTATATTCAGGTCGCCATCTACAGACGGGGCCGATGGTGTACCTTTTATATCCAGGTGAGTGGTGAGCAGCAGGTCACCATAAAAATCTTTATTGTCCTTTACGGTAGAGTGCAGCGCCCGCCACTTGTCTGCCTTTACATTCAGGTTCATTTGTATCGCTGTCATATCCTCGGTATTGAGGGTGCCATTGATCACTGCCTTATTACTGCCGCTGTCTGATATGGTGAAGTTATTGAACGAAACAGTGTTGTTGCTGAACTCAATTTTCTCAGCCGGCATCTTGAATACAGCATTCAGTTGGCTGACGTTGGTCACCAGGTTATCTGTACGCAGCTCACCATTGATCATCGGTGATGAGGTAGTGCCGGATATTTTCAGGTCGCCACGTATAAAGCCGGTTGTGTTCTTTATCTGGTGCTGCGCAATAGATTCAAAGCTATGCACTGCCAGCGCGTTAACGCCCAGGTCGAAGTTAAAGTCATTGCCGTTGGTGGTTTGTAAATAATAATCACCCGTCAGCGATAGGTCATTGCCCTGCCCTTTAATAGTAAGTTTGGTGTTCAGGTCGTTATTGTCTTTAGTACTGGCCTGTACTTTCAGGTCGCCCAGCGTATCGCCCAATACCGACAGGCCGTTGATGGTCAGGTCGCTGGTGAGGTCCATCGTGGGTGTCATATGGTTCAGCGTCACATTGCCCGCCAGTACGCCATCTGCCAGCAGGGTATCCGGCGAGCTCACCAGCTCTGTAAAATTGGCCAGCAGGAAATTATTGATATCCACCTTCAAAGGTGTATTGATCCTCGGCTCATCATTATTTGCCTTTATGGATTGATCTTTATTACTGATACCGAAGTTCTGGATATAAAAGCCGCCGTTAGCCAGCACTATCCGGTTCTGGTCTGTAACATCCCACGCGTTGTAATTGAGTTTCAAACCCTTCTGTAAATGCACTACCTGTGTGTCGCCCGTCTTATGAATATCGGCCACCAGCGCGAAGCGCTCTTTTTTTGATGCATCTGATATACTGATGTTGGTGTTAATGGTATCCTTAGTAAGGTTGCCGTGTATGTTGGCAAAGAACAGATCTACTGTACTTTTTTTGATCTCATCGGCGGTAATGCTGTAGGTAAATGCAGAGTCCACGCTATTCACTGTTATCACGCCATTTTGCACATCTGTGCCCGAATAAATAAGATCGGGTACCAGCACGTTCAGCGACATGCTCTGCTGCGACAATGTACCATCTACATGTATAGAGTCGAATGAAGTAAGGCCCGGCAATATGCCATGCAGCATGGGCTTATCTATTACGTGTGCAAATACCTTGAGGTCGTATTTATCCGGTATCTTAGTTGTATCGTTCCTGGCTATTTTATTTGCTGCCCGTATGCTGTCCTTCGCAGCAGCCAGGTTTTTCTTCGTGCTATCCATTGGCATGGAGTAGTGCCTGTTGATGTGCTCCATCACTATATCGCCTACCTTGGTCAGTGGCGTATGCCCTGTGATCACAGCCTGCAGCACATCCAGGTTGGCTATGATGTTCTGTCCCGTATCGCTGCTTGGGCGCGATATTAGATACATGCTGTCTAAGTAGTAGCGCTTACCATTGGCATTAATGATAGGTAGCGCCCACGTAAACTCCCCTCTTGGGTAGTCCGCATTAAAGTCTGGGAAGTCAGCCGTTATTGTGCCATGCAGGCGCAGGTCTGTGGCATATAGCTTCAGCGCGCGCAGGTCTATACTGTCTAATTGTATATTCGCCTTCACAGCGGGGTTCTTGCCGCTGAAGTCGCCATGTGCGGTCAGCTTCACTTGCAGGTTGGTATCCACACTGGTAAATTTCAGGTCGCCGGCCTTGTGATCTATTTTGCCATCGAAAGAAATGTTGTGGTATCTGTACCCTTTTACAAATGCAGAGGATACAGTGCCATCGAGCGTGGCAGCCATGGTCTTCACATCAAAGCCTTGCCCTTTTACATCCAGGTCGGCGTTTACTATCCCCACCAGCGAATCTTTCTTAATGATGTGGCCCACATTCAGCTCCAGTGTGCGCACGTGCATATCGTAGGTGGCTTTCTCATTGCCGGGGGATGTGATGACCGAGCCTTTGATATACGCTATACCATCGGTGCTGGCAAAGTACAGGTCGGTATTATAATCCTTCATTGTGCCTGCTACCTGGCCTATAGCCCCAAACTTATCGGGCAATCGTACGGAGGCCAGCAAGCTATCCGGCACCAGCGAGCTCACATCCTTCCTCGATGTCTGGAATTTAGAGATGTGCAGGTTGTAGGTCAGTTTATTCGCATCGGGCAGGCCACCCAGCCTGCCATTCACCTGCACTTCTGTATTGCTTAATCCTGCTACATACAGGTTGGCTATGTTTAGGTTACTCAGCGCACCTGTAATAGCGGCATCTACGCGCAGCCTGCCATTCCTGTTCTTACTGAATATCTGCTGGCTCTTGAGCTGTGGTACAAATTGCAGCACATCGCCCAGGCCCACAATGCTGTTCTTCAGGTCCAGGTTGAGTGATAGGGAAGCAGTATTTTTTTGTAGTGCCGCGAGCGATGGATAATGCACCTCCACATGGTCCTGTAAAATGCTGGTAGGCGTTTGCAGGTATAGGTTATTCAGCGTTACCCCTTGAGGATTATAGTTGAATGCCGTGCGCAAAGCGAGTACACTCAGTCCGCATTGCTCCGATGCGGCAAAGCTGTGTACATTCCCGGCAATGGTATCGGAGGTGTACAGGAAATCGGTAAGCGCAAGTGAAGCGTTCTTATAGTACATGTGCGCATAGTCCATACCTGATGGCTGGCGTGGGCTGCTCTGGTTATCCATCTTAAAGTTTACGCCCGTTACGGCCACATCTTTGGCTGTTATGTGCCAGCCCGATGTGGTATCTATCTTCACCAGCGTATCCACAAACGATGGCGCTGTAGTTTGTGATCCCATCTGGAACACAATACTGGTATTATCCAGTTTGAGTTTCTTTACATCTATATTGTTATCGTCAAGACCAAATTCATTCAGCTGCAACTGCATATCGCCCAGCTTCAGGGCGAACAGAAGTTTATTCAGTGCGTCATTGTAGTTGAAATTCACGCGCTGCATATTCACATTGTCTGCTATCAGCCGCAGCTTTGTTTTGGAATTGCTTGCCGGCTTAGGTGGCAGGTAGCTGCTGTCTTGCGAGAAGGTGGTTTGCAGCCCCGCTATAGCCAGGTCTTTGATATGGAAGATCATCTGCTCCATATCCAGCTTTTTCATGTCCAGGTCCAGGTGGTCCAGGTCCACACCCAGGCGCATACCGCCGGTATAGTCGTCAAAGTGTATGTGGATGTCATCCAGCTTCACCCTGTCCAGGTTAATGGTTAGTGAAGAAGAGGAGGTATCTTTTGTTTTTGGTGTTGCAGGCTTCTTGCTCGCAAAGGCATCAAGTATGTAGGAGAAGTTATAAGTAGTGTCCGGGCGGTTGCGGTATATGTGGGAATGAACACCGGTAAGGAGCAATTGCTGTACATCCACTTCTTTGTGCAGCAGCTTCAGCATACTGATGTCCACTTTCAGCTCGCCTACTAAAAGAAGGGTATCCCTGTTCTGGTCCCTGAAAAATACATCCTTTAGCACCACAAATTTTGGGAAGCCCAGCCCGAAATGCCCTATGCGCACTTCTGTCTTTATCTTATTATTCAGGTAGGCCTCTGCCTTGGCCCGTATAAAATTCTGCCCCCAGGGGGTATCAATACACACAACTATCCCCAGCAGCAAGAAGATGAGGCTGCCAATGATCCGTAGTGTGATTTTCAGGAATTTACGCATCGGTATATAGTATGCTTATAAAAATTGTACCTGATAGCTGTATTTCGCCTCTCCCGCCTCAAAAAATAGTGAAAGCCATCTATTCAATGGCTTTCCCAACTCCTATACCACAAATAAGCTAATTACACATTACATATTTATACCGCTTTTCCTAATTGCTATTTTCTAAACTTAGTCTCCTCAACAGTGTCGGGCTGCCGGATAGGATAAAATTCATCTTCATACTTTTCTATCAATATCCCTAACATTTCAAGTTCGTTTCCTTCAGCAGTCCCTTTGGCTCCATCGAAAATAACTTCCAGTCGTTCTAGTGCCTGGTTGTATTCCTGTTCGTTATTTATTGATTTTATCATCACCCTTACATATTTCTCCTGTACTGTCCACCTACTTCAAACAGCGCATTGGTTATCTGCCCCAGGGAGCAATACTTGGCTGTTTCCATCAGGGCGGCAAAGATGTTCTTATTGTGTACTGCTGTTTGTTGCAGGTCGTGCAGCAATGCCTTGCTCCTGTCTTCGTTGCGCTTCCACAAATTCTCTACCGACTGTATCTGGAATTCTTTTTCTTCCGTAGTGCTGCGGATCACCTCCTGTGGTATCACCGTAGGCGATCCCTTTGAACTGAGGAAGGTATTCACGCCTATTATCGGGAACTCGCCGGTATGTTTCAGTGTTTCGTAGTACAGGCTTTCCTCCTGTATCTTGCCACGCTGGTACATGGTTTCCATAGCGCCCAATACACCCCCGCGCTCTGTAATGCGGTCGAACTCGGCGAGTACGGCATGTTCCACCAGGTCGGTCAATTCTTCTATTATGAAGGAGCCTTGCAGCGGGTTCTCATTCTTGGCCAGCCCCAGTTCTTTATTGATGATCAGTTGTATGGCCATTGCCCTGCGCACACTTTCTTCGGTAGGCGTAGTTATCGCCTCATCATAGGCATTAGTGTGCAGCGAGTTGCAGTTGTCGTATATGGCATACAGCGCCTGTAGCGTGGTGCGTATATCGTTGAAGTCTATCTCCTGCGCGTGCAGCGAGCGGCCCGATGTCTGTATGTGGTACTTGAGCATCTGCGAGCGCTCATTGCCCCCGTATTTCAGCTTCATGGCCTTCGCCCATATGCGGCGGGCCACACGGCCTATCACGCTATACTCAGGGTCTATACCATTACTAAAGAAGAACGAAAGGTTGGGGGCAAACTCATCTATGTGCATACCCCGGCTCAGGTAGTACTCCACAAACGTAAAGCCGTTGGACAAAGTGAACGCCAACTGAGATATAGGGTTAGCCCCCGCCTCGGCTATATGGTAGCCACTGATGGATACCGAATAGAAGTTGCGTACCTTATTATCAATAAAGTATTGCTGCACATCGCCCATCACCCTAAGCGAGAACTCTGTAGAGAAGATGCAGGTATTCTGTGCCTGGTCTTCCTTCAGTATATCTGCCTGTACCGTGCCACGCACTGCTGCAAGGGTGTCTACTTTTATTTTTTCATACACATCGGCAGGTAGTACCTGGTCGCCGGTTACGCCCAGTAGCAGCAGTCCGAGGCCGTCATTGCCTTCGGGCAGTGAAGCCTCTCCCCGTCCCTCTCCAAGGGAGAGGGACGTGCTTGTAGCAGCGCCTGCATTGTAGTATGGTCTTTCCAGTCCCTTCGCTTTGAAAATGGCTTCGATCTTTTTGTTTACTTCTTCTTCCAGCCCATTGGCTTTTATGTATAGCTCGCACTGCTGGTCTATGGCTGCGTTCATAAAGAAGGCGGTCATGGTAGGCGCGGGGCCATTGATGGTCATGGATACCGATGTCTTGGGGTCGGCCAGGTTAAAGCCGCTGTACAGTTTTTTGGCATCATCGAGGCAGCAGATGCTTACACCCGAGTTGCCTACCTTACCATAGATGTCCGGACGGTGCTCGGGGTCGTGGCCATAAAGTGTTACGCTGTCAAAGGCAGTGCTCAGGCGCTTGGCCGGCATACCGCGCGATACGTAGTGGAAGCGCTTGTTGGTACGCTCCGGCCCGCCTTCGCCGGCAAACATACGCGCAGGGTCTTCACCTTCGCGCTTGAAGGGATAGATGCCCGCAGCATACGGAAATTCGCCGGGGAAATTTTCCATCAGCGCCCACTTCAGTATATCGCCCCACGCCTCGTAGCGGGGTACAGCTACCTTAGGTATCTGCAAATGCGAGAGCGACTCAGAGTGTGTCTTTATCTTTATTTCTTTATCCCGCACCTTAAAAGTGTAGAACTGGTCGGTATATTGTTTTTTCTTTTCTTCCCAGTGTTCCAGCAGGTGCTTGTTCTTGGGGTCCAGCTCCAGTTCCACCTTTTCCCGTACTTCCTGCAATGTTTTTACCAGCCTGTCTTTATCTTCTATTTTTGTGGCCTGCAGCGTGGCTATGGTATTGCTTATCGAGTCGAGCTTCTGTGCTACATTGCCCTGGTCATTGGCCCATTTATCGTACTTGCGGTTGTTCTCCGATATTTCGCTGAGGTAGCGTATGCGCGATGGCGGTATGATGAATATCTTCTCGCTCATCTCATCCGTTACGTGGTAGTTGGAGTGCAGCGGCGCACCTGTCTTATCGGCCACTATATCCATCAGCGCTTTGTACAGCGAGTTGGTGCCGGGGTCATTGAACTGTGAGGCAATGGTGCCATATACCGGCATATCATCGGCCTTTTTAT
>CAIVKT010000451.1 GCA_903906615.1 uncultured Bacteroidota bacterium
GTTGCCCGCCACGCTTGACACGATAGAACCTCAGCCAGAAGGGAAGGCGTTTGACGGTGCAGTTTGGTAAACGGTGTTTTCGGCACCTTATCAAACAGTTTTTTCAGCTGCGGGTCTTCTGCTTTCTTTATCCCCCAGAAGCTGTCTATCACCTGCTTATCTGCTGTGAAGGGGAAGAACTTAGGGTCTTTGCCGAGGTACTTAAAGAACGATTGCAGGTCGCCTTTGTACCCTGTTTCGTCCTTCACTTTATTCATCTCCGCTTCAAACCTCGCTACCTCGCGCAGGCCTATGTTGTATATGCTGTCGGGTTGGAGGTCTGTTGTTGTCCAGTAGCGTATGCAGTAGTTGTAGTAGTCTGCGCCGCCAGGCATATCCTTTGTGCCGCTTGTGGCGCGGGCTTTGGGCAGGTACTCTTTTTCAAAGAATTCGTATAGCTTAGTGTATGCGGGATTGATTATGCTGTCTATCGCTTTTTTGTAAGCAGCAGTAAGGCGTTGTTTATCGCCTGCGGCAAAGCTATCGGGCATTGTCTTTACCGGGCCATAGAATATATTGGCAGTATCGCTCTTTACTATTGCTTTCAGCTGTGGTAGTATCTTGATCACAAGCGTGCGCGGCAATACCCAGCCTGCGGCTATGCCCTTGCGCATATTGTATATAGCAGTATCCGTCCATGCCGGGAATACCGATAAGCGTTTCAGCCAGTTGTCATAATCCTTTACCGTTTTAAAAGGCTGGTTGCCTGTGCCCGCGCCCATCTGCGGCAGGTCGAGCGTGAAGGACCAGAACTGCGATATGGGCATGTAGTGCATGGGGTACTTCAGCCCCTCTACACCCATCTGCATCTCGTACTTGAACAGGCGGAAACTTACCAGGTCATTCTTATCCAGCGTAGCGCTGTCTACCTTGCCCACCTCGTCCAGGTATTTCTTATAAAACCTGCCGAGGCTATCCCTGAAGCTTTCAGCGATAGTAATGGTGAGCTTATCGTTATAGCGGTTATCGCCATTAGAGGTAGCTTCGACAGGGAAGAGTTGCATGCGCTCCTGCCAGTAGCTATCCAGCATAGCCGCCAGTTGTTTATTGTCCTGATCATTGGTAGCAGTGGCAGGAGGCGTGTTGTTCTTACACGCAGCAAGTAATACAGGAAAAGCCAGTGCGGCCAGTAACTTCTTCATCAGATCAGTTTGTGCAAATAAAAGTAATCTTTACCAATGTTATTTCACGCCATTGGGGGTAAAGACATTGGCTTATGGGATTCTCACGCGAAATAATGTCACCCCTTCGGGGTTTTGCCCTTGTTTTCTAATTTGTTTCTATAATAATGCCACCCCTTCGGGGTTCACACGTTTTCTTAGGTCAATGGCAATGAATATTAGGGATAACAATGGTAAAGATGTGGATATAATACTATTTCTTCGTCAACTTCCTGAACACGTCTTCCAGCGAGTGCGACTGTGCCTGCAAGGAACTTATGTTGATGTTGTGTGTCAATGACCACTGCATCACTTCCTTTCTCAATGCCTCGGGGTCGGTGGTGACCAGTTCCCACTTATTATCGCCTGTATGTTCATGGCGTTGTGCGTGTTTCAACTCCTTTAGCAGCGCACTATCTATAGCTATTTCAAAGGCCACAATAAGTATGTCGTGGTTGGCGCTTGCCTGCCGCAGGTGCTCAATAGAGTCATCTGCTACTATCTGCCCGTTGTTGATGATGATGACCCTATTGCACATGGCCTGCACTTCCTGCATGATGTGCGTGGAAAGCAGTACTGTTTTAGAGCCGCCCAGATTTTTAATGAGGTCGCGTATCTCTACGATCTGGTTAGGGTCCAGTCCCGATGTGGGTTCATCCAGCACCAGCACTTCCGGGTCGTGCAGCATAGCCTGTGCCAGCCCCACGCGCTGTTTATACCCTTTCGATAAAGCCCCTATTTTTTTGTGTGCTTCCTTACCCAGGCCGGTCATGTCTATCATGTCCTCTATGCGCTTCTTCGCATTCTTACCCAGGCTATGTATGCCGGCAGTAAACTCCATATACTCCCGCACATACATCTCGAAATACAGGGGGTTGGCCTCTGGCAAATACCCTACTCTTTTACGCACCTCCATGGGCTGATCCAGCACATCAAAGCCACAAACCGTGGCAGTACCCGACGTGGGTGGCAGGTAGCCGGTAATGATCTTCATGGTCGTAGACTTGCCCGCCCCATTAGGCCCGAGGAAGCCTACGATCTCCCCTTTCTTTAATTCAAATGAAATATTGTCAACCGCTTTCTGCGTATCATATATCTTGGTGAGCGCTGATACTTTTATAGACATAGCAATAACCCCCACAGGGGCTTTTGAAGAAGAGAATGGTGAATGTTAATCTTTTGTGCCGTAGAACGTGCAAACTGCCGTTGTATCTCCTGTGGTATGGTAGTAGTTGGCATACTCCACAATAGATAACGTCTTATCGTCTTGCAGCGTTACTGTAAATTTCAACGTAGAATTGTAAGAGCTGTCGATGGGTACTATAATAGAATAAGTACTCACTGTATTGCTCACAAAGCCATGTAATACATTGGGTGCTATATTTTTAAACGCTATGTACACAAAATTAATGTTGTTAGGATCTGCTGTGATCACAGCCGTATCTGTTACCTGCGCGCCAACCGGCTGCGCATTATACCCGCACGATGTAAAACCACCATACTTACCCAGGAACCTGGATACAGACAATGTCTGGCACTGAGTGCCTTCATAGCCCGTGGGGCAGCGGCACTCACCCGAGTTACAGGAGCCGCCGTTGAAGCAGGTCACATTGTCACATGGGTTCCTTTCACAGGCGGTATATAACATGATCACTATAAAAGCAGAGAACACGAGCGTA
>CAIVKT010000452.1 GCA_903906615.1 uncultured Bacteroidota bacterium
AACTTGAAATAGATGCCTTAAATATCTATGCCAAAATAGTGAATAAAGAGCCTTCTGAAGTAGCTGAAAAATATTTTGCACATGCCGCAGATTAGCTTCTTTCTCGGAATAATTATCAGGATGTATTTCGATGACCATAATCCGCCACACTTTCATGCCAGCTATGCAGAACACCAAGCTATTATTGACATTAAAAAGATGGAATTATGGAGTGGATACTTACCGCCGCGTGTTTTAGGGCTTGTTATTGAATGGACTGCTATTCACCAAGCTGAATTAATGAACAATTGGGAGAAAGCAATAAAGCAGGAGCAGCTCTTACAAATAAAACCACTTGTATAATCTACCCACTACCCCTCCACAAAATTCAAATCCCGCCCAAATGTATCCGGCAATAATATTACGGATAGCATAGCTAATGCCCATACAATGCAGCCTGTAATGGCAAGCCCTGCGGTAAGGCTAAGACCAAACAAATGCTCTATGCCCTGGTGCAGGGGTATTAAGAGCACCAGCGCACCTCTCATAAAGTTAGTAACGGTAGCGGTGGCCGTCACCCGCAAATTAATGCCAAAATGCTCGGCGGTAGATGTTACAAATACAGAAAGATAACCACAGCCTAAGCCCATTAAAAACGAAGTAAGGTTGAGCTGCAGCCCCTGTGTTATGCGTGTGAAGTGATAGATAGTAGCGAGTATGCCGAGCGACATAAAGGCAAGTAGTATCTTCTTCCTGCTCTTGAATACCTGGCTGAGGATGCCGCTCAGCAGGTCGCCGGAGGTGATGCCCACCTGGAAGAGGATGAAACAGGTGGATAGTTTCAAGCCGGTAATATTATGCGCCTTTGCGAGTTCTGGTGATAAGGTAATGAGCAACCCTACACTATACCAGATGGGTATACCCATGAGTATGCAGGCAATGTACTTCAACACTCTTTTGCGCGAGGAGAACAGTAGTATCAGCGACCCTCTTTTCTCATTCTTCGCCTGCGTTTCTATAAACATAGAAGACTCGTACGATCTCATCCTCAACACCAATAAAATGCCTCCCGCGATACCAGCGGTTAGGAATGCCTGCCGCCATGGCAGGAAGTCACCGACCAAACCTGCCGCTACTGCGCCTAATGCTCCGAGCGTTGCCACGAGTATAGTTCCATAGCCCCTCTTCTCCACCGACATGCTCTCCGATACCAATGTTATACCCGAGCCGAGTTCTCCGGCCAACCCTACTCCCGCAAGGAAACGCACCACCGCATAGGTGTTTACATCTACCACAAATGAATTGGCGAAGTTGGCGAGCGAATAGAGCAAAATAGAACCGTATAAGACAGCTACGCGCCCTCTCTTATCTGCGATTACGCCGGTGATGATCCCGCCAAGCATCATCCCTGCCATTTGTATAGATAGCAATCGTTCGCCGGTGAACGTAAGCGCACTACCCGACACACCAAGGCTTTTAAGAGACGGGATACGATATACATTGAACAGGAACAGGTCGAAGGCATCAATAAAAAAACCGATGCCCGCCACCAAGACGGCAATATTGAACGGTGATTGGTATATCTTGTTATTTTCTAAGCTCATCTTTACCTGTTGATGCTGATTTGCTAAAATAGCAATGATAATTCATATTAAGGCATGAACGGACCGGGCATATGGATACAAAACCAGATTAATATTGCATCTTTTAGCTGTAATTTCAACGGCTACCTATAATTGGAACGACTTTTATACCTTACGTCCCGAACCTTTAACTCTGCAAGTGATCACGTTCGATAATTGTGGTATTTATTGTGCGCAGGCGGGCATCTATATAGATCCCTGGAAGCCGGTTGCAAAAGCGATCATCACGCATGCCCATTCTGACCATGCAAGGGCCGGCATGGGCGCATATATGGCACATGAGCAGGCCGTGCCTGTAATGAAGTTTCGGCTGGGTGACGATATAAATGTGCAGGGGCTCAGCTATAACGAAGAGGTGATCATAAACGGTGTGCGCATCAGTCTGCACCCTGCTGGCCATATTTGGGGTTCGGCACAGGTGCGGCTGGAATATAAAGGCGAGGTATGGGTGGTGAGCGGCGATTACAAGCTGCAACAGGACGGGATATCCACACCCTTTGAGCCGGTGAAGTGCCATAGCTTTATTACGGAAAGCACTTTCGGGTTGCCTGTATACCAGTTCCCCGATGTTGATGAAGTTCATGCAGACATCAACACCTGGTGGCAAAAGAATAAGGCAGAGGACAAAAACTCTGTGCTTTTTGCCTATGCCCTTGGCAAAGCCCAGCGCGTTATACAGCACCTGGACAGTTCTATAGGCCAAATATATACCCATGGCGCTATTGACAACATCAACAAAATATATGAGTCTACAGTAGGCGTGCTGCCCGGCACAAAGCGTATAGACCAGTCTGTGAACCGGAAAGAGATAAAGGGCGCTATGATCATAGCGCCACCCTCGGCTATGGATACACCGTGGCTACGCACCCTGCAACCTTACAGATCTGGCATATGCAGCGGCTGGATGCAGCTACGGGGCACACGCCGCCGGCGCGGCACAGACAGGGGGTTTATTTTATCGGACCATGCAGACTGGCCCCAGCTCAATACCGCAGTGCAGGAAACCGGCGCACAAAATGTGTACGTAACCCACGGCTATAAATCCATATACTCCCGGTGGCTGCAAACGAATTACGGCCTCAACGCCACCGAAGTAGAAACACTGTATACCGGTGAGGCCCTTGATGACAACTTAGACAAACCAGGAGATGAAAGCGTTCAGTGAGCTGTTTACCAATATAGACGAAACAACATCTACCAACGAAAAGATAGATGCGCTGGTTGCGTATTTCGCAAAAGCAGATCCGCAGGATGCTATATGGTGCGTTGCGCTTCTATCCGGGAGGCGGCCTAAGCGAACAGTAAAAACAAACGAATTGTGGGAATGGAGTGGCGAGTTAAGCGGGTTGCCGGTGTGGCTGCAGGCAGAGTCGTACCATATAGTAGGCGACCTCGCAGAAACCATATCCCTGATATTGCCCAAGAACACCAGCACCAATGACTACGCCCTGCACGAGATCATAGAGACTATAGCAGAGCTGGCTAACAAAGACGAGCCACAGCGCAAAGAGTACATCACCGGTATGTGGCAACAACTGGATCAGCAGGAGCTGTTTGTATTCAATAAGCTGATCACCGGCGGATTTCGTGTTGGTGTATCTGATAAGATCATCATTAAGGCACTGGCAAAGCACTACCACATAGACGAGAATATTGTCGCCCACCGGCTCACAGGATCCTGGGAGGCACGAAACAACACGCTTACCAGCCTGCTGTCTTCTGAAAGTAGCGCTACTGACATTTCGAAGCCATATCCATTCTACCTGGCATACCCGCTGGAAGTTGCGCCCGCAGAACTGGGCGCTGTTGATGAGTGGTTTATAGAAAGAAAATATGACGGCATACGCGGGCAGGTGATCGTGCGCGATAATACACTGTTCGCCTGGAGCCGTGGAGAAGACTTACTTACTGAGAAATTCGTAGAATTTAAAGACCTTGTACAGTCCTTGCCAAATGGCACAGTAATAGACGGAGAGATGCTGCCGATGAAAGATGGCGCTTACCTGCCTTTCCATGTGATGCAGACCCGCATAGGGCGCAAGAACGTAACCAAAAAAGCATTGCAGGAAGCGCCACTGGTAATGGTATGCTACGACCTGCTGGAGCATAATGGCACCGACATCCGCCACCTGTCGCTGGCAGAGCGCCGCAAAATGCTGGAAGATTTGTTAAATGCGGTAAAAACGATACAGCCGGAACTGCCATTGCATATCTCGCCGCTGGTAAATTGCACTACCTGGGACGAAGTAACGGCGGAAAGACTACGGTCCAGGGAATACAATTGCGAAGGCCTTATGCTGAAAAGAAAGACCAGCGAATATAAAACAGGCCGCCGCAGGGGCGACTGGTGGAAGTGGAAAGTAGACCCGCTATCCATAGATGGCGTGCTCATATACGCCCAGCGGGGCCGTGGCCGCCGTGCCGACCTGTATACCGATTATACTTTTGGCGTATGGGATGGCGATACATTAGTTCCTTTTTGCAAAGCCTATTCGGGCCTTACCGATAAAGAGATGGCCGAGGCAGATGCCTGGATCAAGAAACATACGCTGGAGAAATTTGGCCCTGTACGCACCGTTACGCCGGAACTCGTTTTCGAGATAGGATTTGAGGGTATTAATCCTTCGCCCAGGCATAAGTCGGGCGTAGCATTGCGTTTCCCGCGTATATTGCGATGGCGAAAAGACAAGGCAACTGCAGATGCAAACACCAAAGAAGACCTTTTAACCCTGCTCAAGATCTACACAACTGGCACAGGAACATAAAATAGCGCAGCAATGGTTCAAAAAGAACAAATGGAAGCCTTACGACTTCCAGGTAAAAACATGGGATGCCATAGCTGAAGGAAACAGCGGCCTCCTGAATGCGCCAACCGGGTTCGGTAAAACATATGCCATCTGGTTTGGCGTGCTGCAAAGCTACCTGGCCAAACAAAAGCCACAGCCGGGGCTGCACTGCCTTTGGATAACACCGCTCAGGGCGCTGTCTAAAGAGATATACCTTGCTACCGAACGTGTAAGTGAGACACTAAGCACGGACTACCGTATAGGGCTGCGCACCGGCGATACAACCACCGGCGAACGAGCCAAACAAAAAAGGGCCATGCCCCATGCGCTCATCACCACACCTGAAAGCGTACACCTGCTGCTCGCGCAAAAGGACTACCATGCCACCTTTAGCAACCTGGAATTTGTGGTGATAGACGAATGGCATGAATTAATGGGGACTAAAAGAGGTGTGCAAATAGAACTGGCACTCTCCAGGCTCAAAGCTATTAACCCTGCATTGAAGATATGGGGTATATCTGCTACCATCGGCAACCTGCAGGAGGCAAGTGATGTATTGTTGAGCAGCTATCCCGGCAAAAAGGTGATGATCCGCACAGAGTTGCAAAAGCGTATAGAGATCGAAACTATTATGCCGGATGTATTGGAGAAATACCCGTGGGGTGGCCACCTGGGCATCAAAATGATAGATAAGGTGTTACCCATCATCCATGCCAGCAACTCTACCCTGCTCTTTACCAACACCCGCTCACAATGCGAGATATGGTACCAGCGATTGCTGGAACGCGCCCCATCGCTGGCCGGCATTATAGCCCTGCACCACGGATCGCTGGGTGAAGAATTGCGGCAATGGGTGGAAAATGCCCTGCACGATGGCATCCTCAAAGTAGTGGTATGCACCAGCAGCCTGGATCTCGGGGTGGATTTTCGGCCTGTAGACACCGTGATACAGGTAGGCTCACCAAAAGGCGTAGCACGCTTCATGCAGCGGGCAGGGCGCAGCGGACACCAGCCCGGCGCCACCAGCAAGATCTATTTCCTGCCCACACACTCCTTAGAGATCATAGAGGGAAGCGCACTACGCTATGCTATCGCCCATAACGAAATTGAGCAACGCATTCCCTACATACGCTCATTCGATGTGTTGATACAGTACATGGTCACACTTGCTGTTTCAGATGGCTTCAGGGCTGATGAGCTGTATAGCGAAGTGGTACAAACACATTGCTTTGCCTCAGTAAGCAGGCAAGAGTTTAATGACTGCCTGGACTTCATTACCCAGGGGGGTAAGTTGCTGGATGCCTATGACGAATTTCATAAGGTGGTGATCGAGGACGGTATTTATAAAGTAACCAGCAAACGTATAGCTATGCGCCATAGGCTGAGCATAGGCACTATAGTGAGCGACAGCATGATGCAGGTAAAATTCCTGGGTGGCGCACGCATTGGCGCTATAGAAGAATGGTTCATATCCCGCCTGAACCCAGGTGATCCTTTTTGGTTCGCAGGCAAAAACCTGGAGCTGGTGCGCATAAAAGAGATGAATGCCTATGTACGCAAAAGCAACAGCAACAAGGGTTCCTTCCCCTCATGGCAGGGCGGAAGGATGCCGCTTTCTTCGCAGCTCACGCGCACCATACGACAAAAAATAGACGACCATGACGGCAGCGGATCAAAGGACATTGAAGTGCTGGAACTCAGTAGCTTATTTGAAGAACAGAAAAAGAGATCGCACCTGCCGCACACGAACG
>CAIVKT010000453.1 GCA_903906615.1 uncultured Bacteroidota bacterium
ACTCCCACCTATGTGACCTATGTTCCTATGTGGTGCATTGAATAACACTTAATCATTCCAAAATTTATGCGCGAAATAGACAGCTATTTAGTCTATGCTACAAACCCCAGTTCTACTTTCATCTGTTCAACAACATTGTAAATGATCGGGCAACGCCCGTAGTGCATCAGTGTACCCGCCAGGCGATCTTTAAAGCCCGGCTTGTGCAGGTGCGGGAAATCGCGACACTCTGTAAACCGCGCCTCGTAAATAGTACACTTATTATCGCTCAGAAAATGGCAGGGCATTGTATTGATGAATAACCTGCCTGCCATACTTTCTTCTATGTAGGTTTCCTTTGTAGCAGCTACCGATAATTGCAAATGCTCCGCAAGCGGTGCCAGTTCATCATCAGCCACATTGATCACCAGTGTCTTGCAACAGTTGCCGCAGGCGGTGCAGTCTATGGATGCACTTACCTGGTTATTCAGACGATGGGCAATGGCATCCAGCCCTTCCTCACCACGGGCATGTACAGACCGGAGAAACCGGTCGTTCTCCTCTTGCTTCTCGTCTGCTTTTGCAGCGATGAGTGAAAGGTCGGCTATATATAAGGGAGCGATGGACAATTATATCTATTGGTCTGTAAAAATAGCAAATAGCCATTCATTCCGGTACACTCTTTAAAGAAAGCATTAAGCTTTATCAAGTCTTACGGGAAAATCGTAATTTTGTTATTCAAAGACATAAGTATGACAGGCATCAATTATGTAACTAATGACAGGGGCGAAAAAACAGCGCTGCTTATTGATCTCAATCAATTAAGAAGTTCCGACAAATCAGAAACAGAGCTTGGCGAGTTTCTTGAAGATCTTGATGACATGATCGCTGTCGAATTGAGTAAGGGAGAGAAAGGCCGCCCGTATCACGAAGTACGTAAGGATATTCTTAAAGGCTAAAGCTGTTTGCCATGTCCTACGAACTTATCATTTTGCCCAAAGCAGAAAAAGAACTTCGAAAACTTCCCCGGCAAGTATTCCTGAAAATTGATGCGGCTATCTTAGCATTATCTGATGACCCCAGGCCACATCTCTGCAAAAAGCTAACAGGCTTTGCTGACATATATCGCATTAAGGTAAGCGACTACAGAGTCCTCTATCGTATTGAAGATAAGCAGTTGATCATCGAAGTGATCAGAGTTGCCAACCGAAAAGATGTTTATAAAAAACTATAAACGGCTGCCTCATCACTGAAGCAGCCGTTCTTTTAATAAGTTTTACATTAATTCAAACTCCTGAAATCCACCGGCACCAGCTTGCTCACGCCTGGCTCCTGCATTGTTACACCGTATATCACATCCACAGCAGCCATGGTCTGCTTGTTGTGGGTTACGATGATGAACTGCGAGTTGTCGGAGAACTTGCGGATCATCTGTGTGAACTTGCCTACGTTCGCATCATCCAGCGGCGCATCCACTTCATCCAGTATGCAGAATGGTGCCGGCTTGATGAGGTAAATCGCAAACAGGAAGGCGGTAGACGTAAGGGTCTTTTCCCCACCCGATAATTGTGTGAGCGTACTTGGCTTCTTTCCCTTAGGCTGTGCGTATATTTCTATACCGCTGTCGGCCACATTCTCAGGGTCGGTGAGGCGCAGGTCGCAGCTGTCATCTTCTGTAAAGAGCGCCTTGAATACCTGCACAAAATTCTCACGCACCAGGTTAAAGGTTTCGCTGAATTTGGTATTGGCCGTATTTTCCACTTCTTCAATAGTGGAGAGCAGCGATTCCTTAGCTTTCACCAGGTCATCCAACTGCTCTACTATAAAGTCATTACGCACCTTCATTTCGCTGTAAGCCTCTATAGCAGTAGGGTTTATCTCGCCCATATTCTCTAAGCGCTTCTTCATCTTTTCAGCGTCTGTGGTCAGGTCTTCTATGGTATGCTCTCCTGTACGTGGCTGGTCCAGTATCTCGTCCAGCACTACCTTAAATTCTATTGCCAGCCTTTCGCTCATCCCAGCCACCTGCACCTTCATGGTACTCAGCTTTTCTTTAATGCCGTTAAGCAGGGCTTCGGCCTGTTCCTTCTCACGGCGTTTCTGGTTCAACTGGCCTTCCTGCGCGCTGATGCCGTTACGCATTTCGTAGTAAGCTTTGTCCTTTTCGTTCAGGTTGCGCTCCTCGCCTTCCTTCTTGCTCAGCAGGTCATACAGCTCGCTGTCGCCGGTGTGCAGCAGCTTTTCTGTTTCGCCCAGTTGCTCGCTTATCTGCGTCAGTTGCTCGCTGTTGCTGGTTATCTGCTTCTTCAGTTCCTCCAGTTGGTTGGTGCGGAATTGCAGTTCCTGCTGCAGGTTGTCCAGCTTACTGTGCTGGCGGGTATAGCTCAGGTTTTGGTTGTTGTAGTGCTGCGTAGCTTCATTAAATGCCACTTCTACCGCTTTAAATGCAGCATCGGCGCTCTGTATGTTTTCCTGTATACCTTTCAGTTGCTCTGTTATCGCTTCCAGTTCGTCGCGTGTATCACGTATGTTCTCGTGCGTGGTGTCCAGTTGCTCCTGTATATCCTGCAGGCGTTTATCCCCGTTCTGGTTCAGGTGTTCGTAGTTCTCTATACGGTTACCCAGGTTCAGGCTGTGGTTTTGCAGCCTGTTGATGTCGTTACGCGTTTGCTCTATAGCCTTATCGCTCAGTTCATTATTGAAGCCGGTGATCAGCGTTTGTGTATCTGCCACAAATTGTTTCAGCTCCGCAGTAGTAGTGGTCAGCTCTTCTATTTCCTTCGCCAGGCGCTCCAGGTTCTTGGCACGTCCTATCTTATTGCCTTCAAACAAGCCTATAGATCCACCACCCAGGGTGTACTTGCCGCGTATCATCTTACCATTCTTGCTCACCAGCACATTGCCGTTGTGCAGTTCGGTACCGGCTATTGCGCCTTCCTGCTCTGTGATGTATACATGGCCCAGCAGTCGCTTGGCCAGCTCGGCATATTGCTCGTCCACTGTCACTACGCTTAGCGCAGGCACAGCGCCTGCGGGTGCTTCGGCTTCTTTATTGTCATACTTGCCCAGGTGGTCCAGTATAAAGAAGTTGGCCTTGCCTTTCTTATTGGTATCCAGCAGGTGCACCGCGCGTGCGGCTTCGTCTGTATTAGCTACGAGGTAGTAGTTGAGGTAATTGTCCAGCACATTTTCCAGGGCAGTGCGGTATTCGTTCTGCACCACAAACACATCCGATAGTAACGGGGCATCATTGTTCCACTCCTTATTCTTCTTCAGGAATTTGATACTGTCCGGGTAGCCTTCCAGGCTGTCCACCAGCGATTTCAGCAGGTCGTGCTCATTGCGGCGGGCATCCAATTTACGGTTCTCTTCTACCAACTTGGCACGCAGGTCTTCCATCTGGGCCTGGCTCTCTAATATCTTTGCCTTTACTTCTTCGTGCTTAGTAATGAGGTCTTGCAGCTCATTCTGTTTGTCGCCCAGTTGCTCATTGGTGTCTTTCAGCTCATTGCTTAGCTGCGCTATTTGCGCCACGCGCTGCGTTATCTCGTCCTGCACCTGCTGCATACTGCGTTGCAGGTTCATTACAGATGTATCAGCTATGGCTACTTTCTTTTCTGCTTCAAACTGGCTTCTTTGCTTTTGCTGGTACTCGCTGCGCAGTTGCTCCACCACCAGTTTCTTTTCGTCAAATGAGGTGCGTTGCTCATCCAGCGATGTGCGCAGGGTTTCCAGTTCGGCCTTCAGCTTTTCCAATACAGCCTTTTCTTCTGCTATCTGCTTCTGCGAAAATTCTATAGACTTTTCCAGCTTCTCCGATTCTCCACCTGCACCTGCAAGGAAGTCGCGCAGCGATTTATCGCGCTCCTTCAAATACTCCAGCCTTTGCGCGGCCAGCTTCTTATCGTTCTCTAATTGGCGTACCCGGTTGATGAGCTCATTGAATTGTTTTTGCAAACCATTCAGCTCCTGCTCCCGCTCTATCAGCTTCACTTTCTGCTGTTCTACCGATGCTTCTTCTGTGGCTACAATGGCCTCCAGTTGCGTTCTGCGGTCGGTCTCGGCATCGTGCTGCTCATTCAGCGTTTTGTATTGTTCGTTGAAGTGTTCCAGCGATGCCTTGGCCAGCTCTATGCTCACCTCTTTATATTCGCCCTTTATCTGCAGGTACTTTTCTGCCTTCTTCGCCTGGCTCTCTAATGTGCGCAGGTTATTGCCTATCTCAAAAAGCAGGTCTTCTATACGGGCTATGTCCAGCTCAGTGGCTTCCAGCTTTTGCTTGGCTTCTTTCTTACGTGTCTTGTATATCGAGATACCCGCGGCCTGCTCCAGCATCCTGCGGCGCGATCCGTCTTTATCTTTGATAATGTCATCCACCATGCCCAGCTCTATGATCGCGTACGAGTCATTGCTCACACCCGTATCTAAGAAGAGGTTGTGTATGTCCTTGAGGCGGCAGCTCACATCATTCAGGCGGTA
>CAIVKT010000454.1 GCA_903906615.1 uncultured Bacteroidota bacterium
GTGGTTGCAGGTATCGCCATCCTTCAGCAGCAGGTGCTTCTTGGGTACTTCTATCACCTCAAAGCTACTGTCCATATCGCGGGCCAGTCCCTCGCTCATGGTGTGTATGTTGTTCATGTACTCAAACAAAGTGTTCAGCATAGCAAGGATGTTGTGGTTGGCGGCTATAACAAATATACCACTATACCAGCCAAAACAATGCGCGAAAATCTCCACCACAGAGGCACATAGACCACATAGTCTATGTGATCTTAACTTCAGGATGGTTGAATTAACACATAGCTAATATCTACCCCTATGTTGTCTATGTGGTGGCCTTTATTAACACAATTGACATTTATCAAATTCTTTTCGACTGCCCTGCTATTTGATTTATGTCAAATAACACCATAGCGGCGCACTATACTTTTACCCCATACCAAACAACAACATCAATGAGATCAGTAACTATAGTTATTCTCGCCATGCTACTATCGCTATCGCCAGCCAGGGCACAACATGCCGAGGCACGACACGACTCCCTGCCCCAGAAGCCCGTGCGCACCGGGATCTGGTACACACCTGTGCTTCGCAATACCACCGTCAATGGCGTGGCAGCGGGTGTATATACTTCCCCTGCATGGCGGCGCGACTCGCTGACCGTAAACGGTCTTAACATAGAGGCAGATCCATTGCCTGTTATCGCTACCCCATTTGCGGCGGTGGAGTTATTCTTTCACTTGCCTATGATATTGCAGTCGCGGCACAAGTACAATAAAAGCCACGATATGGCAGCTGAACGCAAAGCGAAAGTGTTCAATGATTCGGTTGCGTATACCCACCTGCAACGAAGAGACACTGTAGCCCACACGGTAGTGAACGGCCTGAGTGTAAGTACAGGTATCATCAAATCGAGAACAAAGGTGAACGGGGCTGCCATCAACGCCATATGCGCTATGGAGAATGAAATGAATGGCGTGGAGATGAGTGGCCTGTTCAATTACAACAAGTCTTTCCGTGGTGTTATTGCCGCACCTGTTAATATCACCACCCGGGGCAAGGGTATACAGGTAGGGCTTGTCAATCGCAGCAAGGGCGGCAAGCTGGTGCAGATAGGCCTGCTCAACACAATCGGCAGACGCACTACCCCACTCATCAACTTCAGCCTGAAACGCCACCCGAAGCCTAATGATGTGTAACGAAATTTGTGCGGCAAAATGTATCTTTGACTACTATTATGAAACAACTACAAGGCAACAACACCGGCCCGCAATGGAACAGCACGCTGCTTCACGACCTTGTATTCATCAGGCAGCACCTGCGCTACCCTTTTAGTAAAAAGACGCTACCAAAGACGTTTATCGTGGCATTTTTACTGATCATAGGTGTCCGTATGATGGGCTTTGTGTTCCTCGCCGCACACAGCAACAACCTGTTCTTTAAGCTGTTCATTATTCCTTTGCTCATCGCTGTTATCATCGGCACCTTTTACCAATATTACCGCACACTGCAATTCCGCTGCATTACTACCCCATTCTTTGCCCATGAGAACAGGAAGCTGATAGAGGTTTTCCTGCGGTCGCAGCAACTGATGCTGTACCAGCACCCTGATGCGCCGGAGGTATTCCAGATAGCGAGCAGGGCCATAGGCGGCGGCAAAAACCCGCAACGGGAGATCATGATATTTATAGCTGATGATAAGCGGGTACTCATCAACAGCCACTTTGTAAACCAGAAATATACCATCACCCCGGCCTCCCGCAACGCAGGTAAAATGGCCAACCGCCTGCAGGAATATATTAAGATCCATTGCACTACACCGCGACAGGATGTAGTGCATCTGTAGCTCATCAGAAATTCCCTAACTTTGTACCCATTATGCACAACCAGGAATTACTGCAACTATTACCCGAAGGCTTTACCGACAATACACGCGTATGGGTGTACCAAAGCAGCAGGGCATTTATAGAAAAGGAAGAAAGAGAGGTCAATGAGCAACTGTACCAGTTCTACAGCCAGTGGCAGTCGCACGGCGAGCCGGTACAGGGCTGGGCAAAGCTGTTGTTCCGCCAGTTTGTAGTGATCATGGCCAATGAAACGGAGGTAATGGTGAGCGGTTGCAGTACCGATGGCTCGGTACGATTGATCAAGAGCCTGGAGCGCCAGTACGATGTCAATTTCTTCGACCGCATGATGCTCACGTTCCTGGTGAAAAGCAAGGCCGAGATGCTCCCCTTCAACCAGGTGCAGTATGCCCTGGATAAAGGCTACATTGATGAGAACACGCCCGTATTCAATAATGTAGTGACTACCCGCAAAGAATTGGAAAATAACTGGTTGGTGCCTATGAAACAAAGCTGGCTCGCAGGCAAGGTAGTGTTTTACACACCGGAATAGTATCCCAAACGAATCTTCTGGCTAAAGCCGATCTTATTTTTCATTGCACCTCGGCTTAAAAGCCAGGGCTTTTATTATAACCTGCCTGCATGAAAAAACCGGCAATGTGCCGGCTTCAATCATTTTGCTGTCTTGCATTTCTTTTTAAGTTGCTGTGTATCTATCAGATCATTGAGTTGCTTAACGGTGTTTTTGCCATCCTGCTTTATGCCGCAATCACATAGCTCCCTGATCGGGGCTTTATCTACGATCATTTTGTATAGTTCTTCGGGCGCGGGTACGTCTTTCAGCTTACTATACTGTGCATAGGTAAGGCTTATAAAAGCCGTGTTCAGGTTCACGCCACGCTTATCGAGGAAGTAGCCTTTATGTAATGCAACAGGCAGCGCGTAGCCGTTTCCTGTCGTTACATCTGCCGGGGCAGGATATGATGTTATGGTTTTCTTATCTGCCGAAAGCTGCACGGGAACAAGGTTCCTGTACTTACTCTTTGCTTTGTATACCACCACATGCGGCATTGCCCCGTTACGTGTTTGGGCATTAGCGGCAGCAGGAAAGAGATATGCCGCCGCTAATACCGCAATAATTGATCTTATCATTTAGTTACTACTATTTTCTTAGTGATCACACCGGTTGGCGTCATGGCCTGTACAAAGTATACGCCCGTAGCATAATTATCTAATGATACCGATACCATTGACTGGCTTGTAGGTGTGATGGTCTGCATTTCGCGGCCCTGTACATCAGAGATGCGTATCTCAGAAACCTCAACGCCTGTCATGGCTATATTGATGAGGTTGGTGGCCGGGTTAGGATAAACATTGATAGCATCAGTTACATCAGGTACTGTATTTACAGACACAGGTGAATAGATGTTGATCATTACCGGGTTTTCGAAATAGTTGCTACCCGTAGTATAGAAAAGCCCTCCTGATGTGTATTCATGCTTAACCACAAACGCATACCTGCCTGGCACTACAGCCGCGCTGGAATTTGCAAAAGTAAAACTGCCATAAGTCTGGTAAGGCAGGGAAACGCCTGTGATCGTCTGCACGTTAAATACAGTACCCGTAGCAGTATTGATCAATAACCCTTCTAATTCGCCGTTGAAATCGCCGGAGCTATAGTTGGCAACCTGCGTACTTACAGAAATTGGACGGTTAATGAGCATAGTATGACCGGTAGTAACATTCAGCGAGTCGTACAGCAGGATATCAGTATCATTCTCTACATCAATAACATTGTAGTTGATGAATGTGCCGTTATTCGCTATTGGCGTCCATGCGGTAGTGCCTGTTGGACGATATACACATTCGATATGATAGTACGTCTCCTGGGGCATAGCCCAAGCACCAGACTTAGTGAAGGTAAGCACTGCGGTACTGTCACCGGCAGTTACCGTTTGGCTACGGATCGTCTGTATGGTATCTATCATTACATTGTTGGTATCAAAAACCTCTACTGAGAAATCACCCTTGAATGTAGTGGTGGCAGAGTTGAGTATCTTGGTAGTTACGGTCAATCGCTGTCCGTAATTTCCGGGAGAATTGAACGGGCAATTGAGGTGTGCCAGCATTTTCAGGTTACCTGTAGTATTGGCAAAGCTATCGGGGATGATACCTATTATAGCACATTGGTCGCTGTTAAAATTATTGCCGGAACCACCACCACCAGTACCCAGCGCAGGAGGTGCAATATCATCAACAGAGTAAAAACCATTTGATTCGCCGCTCCAGCCAAAGTTAAAATGGAAAAAGTCGCTTGAATTATAACCATCACATACCCAGCAATGCCCGCCGTCGGAGCCTCTACCTGTATACAGTACGGGCCTTTGCGCAGTGATCTCCCCCTCCAGCATAGTTATCCATGCACTGGTTGTCATACTGTCTACGTAGTAAGTAGGTGTAGTACCAACAAGATAGTATTCACCAAAACGCGCAATACCCTTCACTGTTGTCGGCTTGTAATGAAAATAGGTCTTCAAAGCATATTCCGCACAATTTACGAATGGGCTTTCTATGCTGGCCACATAGGATCCGCTTTCTGTAGGGCTATAGTTCATATTCACACTGATGCCTGCATGAAGCATCAGTTGCGCTACTGCATTATTTGTAGTCGTTACAGTGTTAGGCATAGAGCTCCATTGGTAAACCGTGTTACCAAAATCTGCGTTTAGATTGCCGTAGTTGGAACTATCGTAAGAATGATCGCCTGTGCCTACAGAAGGCCAGTTGTTGTACTTCATTACCTGCGCCATGGCGGTAGCTACGCAGCCGGTAACAGCCTTGGTGCTCCCACTGCCGGGGCACTGGTCGTTGTAATGCGATGTCTGGTCCCACAAAGTAGTACAAAGGAATGCAGTGGATGACGGGAAAGTAATAGTGGTAGTGCGTGCTGCTTTTTTAGGCACACCCGCAATAAGGTCGCTCCACTTCTTAGCAGTGCCTGCTTTTGCAGGTAGGTTGTTGGCTATCACATAGGTGATCTGGTTGGCATAGCCTGTAACCCAATAATTGGCCTCAGGCGACATATTATCCACTTTGTAGGTGCGCTCGGCAGAGTATGCGAGTACTGGTATCACCAGGTCATCGGCAGATACCATTACAAAGCCACCGCCATTCACGAAGTTGAACACATAATAATCGGCTACGCTGGCACCATTGACAGTAGCATACTGCGTATGGCTGAGGGTAAGATCAGCAGCGCTGCTGATACCGGGAATATTTTGCGACAACAAGTAGTTGCAACCTACTTTTTGCGCGGTAGCAACATCCACGGTCTTAGCCTGCGAAGTGAACGCATTGCACACCAGCATGGCCGGGACCGCTAAACTAAGTAACACTTTTTTCATAGAATCTTAAC
>CAIVKT010000455.1 GCA_903906615.1 uncultured Bacteroidota bacterium
AAGACAAAAAAATCTTGAAACCGAAGGACTAAGTTTTCTTAGATTTACAAACGCGGTAGTTGTAATAGGATTAGATAAAGTGATTACAGTAATTGAAAAATATATTAGTTCATTAGTTAAATAACATGGGGAAGCCCCTTTAGGGGTTTGGGGTTTTTATTATGTTTCGAATAGGACAAGGAATAGACTTTCACAAACTTGTGGAGGGAAGAGAATTTTGGCTGGGGGGTATTCATATCCCACACACAAAAGGCGCACTGGGTCATTCCGATGCCGATGTGCTGCTGCACGCTATCTGCGATGCGCTGCTGGGCGCTTTGAGCCTGGGTGATATAGGGCAGCACTTCCCGGATACGGATGCTGCTTATAAAGGCATAGACAGCAAGGTATTGCTGCAAAGGTCTTATCAACTGGTAGGTGAGCGCGGTTATAAGTTGGTGAATATAGACAGCACCGTACTGTTACAGGCACCCAAGATCAGGAAGTATGTGGATGATATGCGGGCAGTCATTGCCGTTATTCTCGATGTGTCTGTAGATGATGTATCTATCAAAGCCACTACTACAGAGCAGCTCAGCTTTATAGGCAGGGAAGAGGGTATAGTGGCTACTGCCAATGTGCTGTTGCAAAAGATATAGACCTATGGTCAGTGCTGTAAATGGATGATGCACCTTTCGGTGTCTACACCATGTACCATAGTATCGTATATGGTTGCCTGGTAGGCGGTGTCGTAGGGTGGCGCATCATGATTAAATTCCCCTGTGCCCCATATTTTATAACCGCTCACCGTCTGGAAAGGAATAAAAACAGTGGCAGGCGATGTTTCTGATACAAAGGCATTGACAATAAAGCCCATGCCCAGGTTTTTTACATTGCTGATGTGCAGCGCATAAGGCATGCCCGGCACTGTTGTTACAACGGATGTGTAGTTAGTAATACTATCCGGCTGGCAGAAGTCGAAACAGGTATGATAGATACCGGCAAGCTTACCGGAGAAGTCGGGATAAGGAATGATGTTGAAGATGAGCTTGTGTGCCTTACTGCCTCCCGCATTTGTGCCTATGTTGAGCGCTACGGTATCTGTGCCGAGCGCTACATTGCCTGTGGTAAAGGAGAATACGCCACCCATCAACTCACCTACAGAAAGCGACGAAGGTATCACAGAAAAGCCTGGAGGCAGGGAGGGTATATTGTAGCTGACCCTGTTGTAATCAATATTTCCATTCAGCACATTAATGTTGAATACAAGGGTGTAAGCGCTGTTGGGGTGGCAGGTGATCACCGAATCGTAGTAGGTGATGTAGCTGAAGGTGGTATCCTGGTTGGCAAGCGGCGTTGCTGTGTTTTGCTTGGTACAGCTAACGCACACCAGCAGCAAAAACAATATAGGGTATACCATTTTCATAGCACTAAATTAATGTTTAAGCGGGTAATGACAAAACATAATAGCTGCGTCTTTAGCTTTCAGTTAAACCTTTCCGTCTTTTATATCATCTACCACCCCCGGATCCAGTAACGTGGAGGTGTCGCCTATATTCGCAAGGTCGCCTTCTGCTATTTTGCGCAGTATGCGCCTCATTATCTTGCCGCTGCGTGTTTTGGGAAGACCTTTTACAAATTGTATCTTATCTGGCCGGGCAAAGGGGCCTATGATGCGGGTCACGTTTTGCAGGATATGCGCCTGCATGCCCTGTTCGTGCTCGTGGCTTTGTTCCAGTATCACGTAGGCATATATGCCCTGTCCTTTGATGTCGTGGGGATATCCTACCACCGCACTTTCCAGCACCCCTTCCTGCATATTTATCGCATTCTCCACCTCGGCGGTGCCTATACGGTGGCCGCTTACGTTCAGCACATCATCAACCCTGCCTGTTATTCGGTAAAATCCCTGCTCATCCCGGTGGCAGCCATCTCCGGTAAAGTACATATCCTTGTAGGTGGCAAAATAGTTGAGCCTGCACCGCTCATGGTCGCCCCAGGTGGTGCGCAGTATAGATGGCCATGGGAATTTGATGCAAAGGTTGCCGCTTATGTTGTTGCCGGTCATTTCTTTTCCCTGCTCGTCCATTAATGCGAGCTGTATGCCCGGCAGTGGCAATGTGGCATAGGAGGGCTTTGAGGGTGTTACGCCTGCGAGGTTGGATATGAGAATGCCGCCCGTTTCCGTCTGGAACCAGGTGTCTACTATCGCGCAGTTTTTTTTACCGATGTGCTCATTATACCAATGCCATGCTTCTTCATTGATCGGCTCACCTACAGTACCCAGCACCCGCAGGCTGCTGAGGTCTTTGCCTTCAATAGGCGCAGTTCCGTAGGCCATCAGGCTACGGATAGCAGTGGGAGCGGTGTAGAGGATATTTGCTTTGTGCTTGGCCACAATATCCCAGAAGCGGCCAGCATCGGGGTAGGTGGGTATGCCCTCGTACATCAGCGACGTGCCGCCTGCGCATAGTACGCCATATACAATGTAGGAGTGGCCTGTTATCCAGCCTATATCTGCTGTGCAGAAATGGACCTCGCCCGGCCGGTACTGGAATACATTTACGAAACTGTAGGTGGCATACACCATGTACCCGGCGCACGAATGCACCACGCCCTTTGGTTTGCCTGTAGAGCCTGATGTGTAGAGTATGAACAGCGGATCTTCGGCATCCATTTCTTCTGCTGCAATGGGCTGATGGCCTTGTGCTGTTACTTTTTGCAGCTCATCGTACCACCACACATCCCTGCCGGCCACCATATTCACAGGCTTATTAGTACGTTGGTATACGATCACTTTTTTTACAAACGGGCAAGATACAAGAGCCTCGTCAACGATGTTCTTTAAGGGTATATCTTTTGGGCCACGGTAGGCTCCATCGCAGGTGATGATGTGGGCCGCCTGCGCATCCTGCAAGCGGTCTGAGATACTACTGGCGCTGAAGCCGCCAAATATTACAGAATGTATTGCGCCTATACGTGCGCAGGCCAGCATGGCCACCGCCAGTTGCGGTATCATACCCATGTAGATGCACACACGGTCGCCTTTTTGTATGCCATTGTTTCGTAGTACCTGCGCGAAGTTATTTACCTGTTCATACAACTCACTGTAGGTGATCACCACGTGCTGCTGCTCCTTGCTGTTGGCCTCCCATATGATGGCAGGTTTATTGCCAAGTAGGGGCAGATGCCTGTCTATGCAGTTCTCGGTTATGTTCAGCTTGCCGTTGATGAACCACTGCACATTTGGTTCTGTGAAAGTCCAGGCGAGCGTTTTATCCCATTTTTTCCGCCATTGAAAGTGCGATGCTATATCATCCCAAAAGGCTTCGGGTTGTGCCACGCTGTGGGCATAAGCTTCTTTGTATTCTTCGTATGTTTTTACCTGGAAGGGCATGGCTGCATTTTTAAAATACTGCGGAGAACAATCCTCTGCTGCGGGCAATTTATAAAAATTATTGACTAAACCTTATGCGTTAAGTACTTTTCAGGGAAAGGTCTGTAGCGCGGTTGGCGCGCATGGCCGGATACCAGGCTGCCAATAGCCCTACTGCGAGTATAGTGAGCAGGTCCAGTAAAATGTCCGGCACCTGCAATTCTACCGGGTAGGCATCAATTACAAAGGAGCTGCCCATCTTTATGAACCCATATTTTTGCTGCAACAGGCAAAGTCCCGTGCCCAATAAAATACCCGCAATACCGCCTGCCAGTGCCCACAGCACCCCTTCGGCCAGGAATATCATGCGTATAGTGGGGGCATCAGCGCCCATGGCTTTGAGGATGCCGATGTCTTTCTGTTTTTCGAACACCAGCATAGATAATGCGCCTACCATGTTGAAGGCCGCGATGAGCAGCACCAGCACCAATATACCGTAGATGGCCCATTTCTCGGTAGACAGGACCACGTAAATGGTCTTGTTCTGTTCATAGCGCGTCTCCGCTTTGTATCGGTTGCCGAAAAGTTGCTGCGCCTGCTTTTGTACATCTGCTGCATATCCGGGATCTGTTTTGATCTCTATTGAAGAGCAATTGCCCTGTTGGTGAAACAATGCCTGCATGGATGCCAGCGGCGCTAAAAGGTATTTATTGTCAAACTCATCAGAGATATGGAAGGAGCCTACCGGGCTTACCTTCAATGTGCCGTATGCGCCGAGCGGGTTGGTTGTCGGGTCCTTAACTGTAGGATCGGGGTAGTTGAGTGTGATGTAGCTTGCCGAGGCAATATCAGCACCCAGCTCATCCATAATGCGCCTGCCGGAGATGGCAGATATAGTTTTGTCTTCCGTTAAAGTATCAGACCCCCTGTTTATATATTGGTCCAGGTCGTTTACCAGCAGGTAATTGTTGTCTATCCCTTTTACGGTGATGACCTTTTGCTGGTCGTTATCCACTGCCAGCACATTATCTTCGATCACCGTGGTGATGCCCTGTACGCCTTTTATTTTCTTGAGTG
>CAIVKT010000456.1 GCA_903906615.1 uncultured Bacteroidota bacterium
AGGTTTACCTCTTATCAGCCTGCACCAGTTGCCGCGGCCTTTAGGCCGTGGTGCGATAAAAATAAGGTTGGCTTTAGCCAAAACGCTCACAGGAACAGTCGCAATGTATAACAGGTATTATTAGCAACTGCAAATAAAATCTAATCAAAGAGCGGCCAGTTGGTAATGAAATTTCAGGTATTGAGCACTCCAGATTTGACAACTTTTAAAAAGTTGTCAAATCTGGTATTGTAATAAAATTGACGACTATTTTTTATTATTTATCTTCGGCACTAAGTGAATCATCAAAAGATAGCAAAGGCGTTACTCATTGCGGGCTGTGTGCTTTGCCTGCTACAGGTATGGCTGCCCGCATACTACCTCACCGGTGATGGCCCCTGCCATGTGTATAATGCCCGCATACTGCATGATCTGTGGATAGGTAAGGATGCTGCGTTTTACACACGCTTCTTCGAGGTGAGCCACCATCCTGATCCCAACTGGCTGTCGTCTATAGTAATTGCGGTATTGATGTTTGTGGTAAAGGGCGCAGTGGCCGAGCAAATATTTCTTACGGTATATGCCGGCTTGTATGTGTCGGGTTTTTACCTGCTGCTGCGCAAGATAAGCAGTAATGCGCCTTACTGGCCGCTGGTTATTTTCCTCTTTGTATTTACACATGCGCTCTCCAAGGGGTTTTATAATTTCTCCTTCAGCATAGCATTTTATTTTTGGATGGTATGGGCGTGGCTGCGTTTTTTAGAGCGCAGGACGGTGGTCAATGGTGCGTTGTTTTTCCTGTTTGTGGCACTGGCATTTTTTACGCACCTGTTGTCGTTCGCGTTGGGGGTGTTCACCTGTGCTATGCTGGTGGTGTCGTACGCTATAGCTTATGCGCAGGGCAGTGCAGGGGAGAAACTAAAGGGCTTTTTTATAAACTATACGGCATGGCTGGCCTTGCTTGTTGCGCCCTTCCTGGTATTGATGATTGCCTTTACGCAAAAACAAGGTGGTATGCAACTGCACCTCGGTTTGTTCAAAGACCGTATACCTGACTTACTTCAGTTTCGCTACATCATCAACATGGACCTTGCAGAAAGGCCATACACACTGCTGGCGGGTGTGGTGATACTATTATTGCTCGCCGCTTCCGGTATTATGTACCTGCAAAGGTTCCGGGTCAATAAATACGATGGGTTTATTGTTAGCCTGTTGCTGGTGGTGTTTGTATATTTCTGTTTCCCGGAGGCGTTTTTGGGCAGGCTCATACTCATATCCCTGCGGGTGCAGTTGTTTGTATTTATACTGGCAGTATGCTGCATCAGCTATATGCTGCCATCAGCTAAAGTGAGGAATGGGGCAGGGGTGTTGCTGTTCAGTTGCTTCGTTGCCCTTGGGGTAATAAGGATAGCCTGCCTGCAACGGGCTACAGAAGGCGTGGCCGATTATACATCTGCCCGCGGCTATATAAAACCTTACTCGGTGGTGCTGCCCCTCGACTTTTGCCCCAATGGCCGCGACCAAAAGGGACAATATATTGCCGATGCCAACTGGCTCTTCTCCCATGCCTCCGAATATATGGGTACAGAAAAGCCCATGATCATTCTCGACAACTACGAAGCCAATATGGGCTACTTTCCCCTCAACTGGATGGAGGGGGTGAACCCTTACCACCACCTCAGCACAGGCAACGGAATAGAGGGCCAGCCCCCCGGCGCTGATATTGCAGGCTACACCAAAAACACGGGTGTGCAGATAGACTATATACTGATGTGGTGCTACGATGCTAAAGTGGCAGATGATGATGGGTATTATAAGCTACAAGCACAGATAGATGCAGGGTATCACCGGGTATACGCATCGCCATCGGGGCGGACGATGTTATGGGAGAAAAATAAGTGAGTATTAGTGAGCGACCAGGTGGTCTGGTATATCAAAAATGACACCTTCTTCAAATGCCCGGAAAACAAGATTGCTTCGTGTGCGGGCGTTAAGTTTTACTAAGAGTGCTGCTATATTGTTATCTATGGTCCTTTTACTTAGATGTATTGCTTTGCCTATTTCATCGGAAGTAAGCCCTAAGGCGCAATGCTCCAGTATAGCAATTTGATGTTCGCTGAATTCTTCTTTTATACTGCTGGCAGTGTTTATCCCATTTGGGAAGTGTTCGTTTATAATGCCGGAATGATAATACCCATTTGTGTATATTTCTATAATTGCTTTCTCTAATTCGCGGGGATGTGTGTCTTTATTTAAGAAACTATGTGCGCCGTGCCTCATCATTTTCAATATTGCGTACTTGCTTTTATACATCGATAATGCAAGCCCTTTTATAAAAGGGTATTCAGTCTTTATTTGCTTCATTGTTTTGTAACCGTCCAATTCCGGCATAGAAACATCTATGATGCAAACATCTGGTTGGTATGAACTTGCCTTTATTTTAGCCAACAACTCTGCGCCATCTGCTGCAACGATCATTACTTGAAATCTGTCGTTCATTTCATGTAACAGAGATACTACTCCATTTCTTACCAAGTGTTGGTCTTCGCAATAAGCAATATGTATAACGGGCTCGAGCATTCTTTTTTTTGTGAAAGTAGATTTTTAGGCAGAAAGCAACGACAACTTTTTTGTTAATGGCTCTAAATAATTTAGAGTATTTATACTCTTGACTTTTGCATTTGCTATGTGTTTATTACCGCAATAAAATGCACGAATCATTAACAAAAAGCAACTCAATTAGAGTATTTATACTCTTGCTGCTTATCTGGACAGTTCCAATATTTGTCATCATAAATGGTAAGTCTACCAAAGACAGCCAGTGAATAATATGAAAAAGATAGCTTTTTTTATGCCGCTTATTTTTGCCCTGTGTATTATTATTATTATTATTATTTCAAGTTGCAATAAGAGAAATGACATTAATTCGACTAATGTAATAACATTGAAACATCCTGCGATGGCTGCAAGGGATACATTTGCAACTGATTCAGCTATAATTATAGCTTATGCCAATGTAGGAACATTACACAATCAGGGTTTAGATTCTGTATATAATCGCTTGGTTGCATTCAAGGCCCAACAGGTTAACATATATGGGTCATTCAAATGCAGTAAATCTCAAATTTTTGGAATCTGCAACCAAGGATCAATGGATTTTGTGAATGGACAATTTCAATTAAGTGTCGCAAATTATGACACGTTGTTTAATTTTTGGTCAGGATATTTATTGGATTTTGAAGAAAATAATGTTGCATACAATCCAGCATACATATCACAACATGGGATTTCAATATCTCCAGCCTTAACAAACTGCATAACAGATATTACAACGATTGGAGAAAATAATAATTTAAGTTATGCGGATAAATGTACTGCTTGGGACAACTATCTAAATTCAAAAATTGACTCGTTCTCAAATGATGCAGAAAAAGCCGGATTGGTAGCAGGAATAAATGTAGCAAAAGCATCGTATCTTTACTGGTCAGATCCATCGAACGTTAGCAAATGGCAGTATTTACTAAGTGATTTAACCCAAGCAAGGATTACGTCTGTTAATAGCGATGCGGCGAAAGCTGATGTTGCTGGTGCTATTGGTGGCGGTATTCGTGGAGCAATAGGAGGGTTTGCGGCAACAGGTCCAGTAGGTGCTGCATGTGGTGGAGCTGTAGGTGCACTCACTGGTGCATTAGTTAGTTCAGCATCCAGTATTTGCTGGGCTCAGGTTTGGTCTTGGGTAGGCTGGAATTGATAAATAGTATATGAAAAGATTCATAAAATTGTTCGCATTCTTTTTTTCTATTAATCTGCTCGGTATGTTTCTTTTGGATACAAAAAGAATATTTACAACCGAATATATTCTTGGAGAAGTATTTATTTCGTTAATCCTCACTTTGTGTTTTTATGAAGGGGGTGGACCATTTTTTAACCTTTTTAAAAAGTGGAAATCTGACAGAAAATAGCTTCGGTGAACAATTAAGGTGTAAGTGATAATTCCTACGTTTATGCAAATAAACGTAGGTTTTTTGTTCACTGATATAAAGAAATATAGATTCAATTTTACTTATCTTGGTAACTTCCGAAGGCTATCTCAAATCACAGGTAGCCTTTGTATTTAGTAGTTAGCCTTGTGGTCTATGGTTATTATCGTATATTTGTAGTCATAAATTCCCTAATAAATGACTGTTCATTCTTTCCAGGAGCATTTTGATAAAAAGATTGATGGCGATGTGGCCATAGAGCCGCGCGACTGGATGCCTGATGATTACCGTAAAACGCTGATCAGGCAGATATCGCAGCACGCGCACAGCGAGATCGTAGGTATGCTGCCCGAGGGCAACTGGATATCGCGCGCCCCCAGCCTGCGCCGCAAGGCCGTATTGCTGGCCAAGGTGCAGGACGAGGCAGGCCACGGCCTGTACCTGTACAGCGCTGCCGAAACACTGGGCATAACCCGCGATGAACTGTATGAACAGCTGCACAGCGGCAAGGCCAAATACTCATCTATATTCAATTACCCCACACTTACCTGGGCCGATATGGGCGCCATAGGTTGGCTGGTAGATGGCGCTGCCATTATGAACCAGGTGCCCCTGTGCCGCTGCTCTTACGGGCCGTATGCGCGTGCTATGGTGCGGGTGTGCAAGGAGGAAAGCTTCCACCAAAGGCAGGGCTACGAGATCATGCTCACGCTGGCTAATGGTGCGCCGATGCAGAAGAAAATGGCGCAGGACGCGCTGGACCGCTGGTGGTGGCCATCGCTCATGATGTTTGGCCCGCCGGATGCGGAGAGCGGCAACACAGAGCAGAGCATGAGGTGGCGCATCAAGCGGCTGACCAATGATGAGTTGCGCCAGAAGTTTATTGATGTCACTGTAGAGCAGGCCAATATCCTTGGCCTCACCATACCTGATAAAGACCTGAAATGGAACGAAGAGCGCGGGCATTATGATTCCGGGGCTATAAACTGGGATGAATTCTGGAACGTGGTAAAGGGCAATGGCCCCTGCAACAAGCAGCGCCTCGACACACGCAAAAAAGCCTGGGCCGATGGCCAGTGGGTAAGGGATGCGGCAATGGCACATGCCGAGAAAAGAAAAGCACGTAAAGCAACTGCGAAGGCAGCATAACCAACATGGCACAACAGACAACAAATAAGAACGAATGGCCGCTGTGGGAGGTATTCATCCGCAGCAAGGCAGGGCTTGATCATAAACACGCAGGCAGCCTTCATGCAGCAGATGCTGAGATGGCTATAGAGAACGCCCGCGATGTATATACCCGCCGTATGGAGGGTGTAAGCATATGGGTGGTGGAAAGCACGAACATCCATGCCTCCGACCCCGGCGACGCAGAGTCGCTCTACGACCCGGCAAATGATAAAATATACCGTCACCCTACATTTTATAACCTGCCCGATGCAGTGAAGTATATGTAGGCCCAAAGCAGTACAATGAACGATCAGAAAGCACTATTACAATATACTTTGCGCCTGGCAGATGACGGGCTGATACTTGGGCACCGGCTGAGCGAGTGGTGTGGCCATGGCCCCATACTGGAGCAGGACATAGCCCTTACCAATACCGCGCTTGATCACCTGGGCCGTGCGCGCAGCCTGTACCAATATGCAGCGGCACTGTTCAATACATTGCCGGAGGCAGATAAGGCTACCTTCTTCACCTCTGTGTCGCTGCAAAAGGAAGTAAGCGAAGGCACTGCGATCGATGAAGACGACCTGGCCTATCTGCGCGATGGCTGGGACTACCGGAATGTGTTGCTGGTAGAGCGCCCGAATGAAGACTGGGCATATACGGTAGCTCGCTCCTTTTTTTACGATGCGTTCAACTCACTATTTTTTAAAGAGCTGGCAAAAAGCAACGATGAGTCGCTGGCGGCAATAGCAGAGAAGTCGCTGAAGGAAGTGACCTACCACCTGCGCTGGAGCAGCGAATGGTGTGTGCGCCTGGGCGATGGCACAGACGAGAGCCATGCGCGTATGCAGCAGGCTATAAATGAGCTGTGGGCATATACGGGTGAGCTGTTTACGATGAATGATGCTGATGCTGCGGTTGCAGCGCAGGGTATTGGTATGGACCTGGCAGCACTGAGGCCACAATGGAAAGAACTGGTGGCCTTGGTGTTTGATGAGGCTACGATGGCTATGCCGGCAGATGCTTGGATGCACACAGGAGGTAAGGATGGCCGCCATACCGAATACCTGGGCTATATACTGGCCGAACTACAGTTCGTTCAGCGTGCGTATCCGGGTATGGAGTGGTAAGGATTTTTCATGATCTTATGTATGGGTAATAGTGTGCCGTGCATGTTTTCTTCAGCCTATGTACGATTTTTTAAAAAGCAGGTCGGTTCTGTTGGTTGTCTTGGTATTATTTATAATGCTGAAGATACCCCATATGCTTTATGCATTCTATTGGGATGAAAGCTGGCCCTATGTACCTGCCATTAAAGAAATGTTCCGGCATGGCATTAGCCTGCTCCCCGGAGCTGTAAATCCTGATCTGTCGCGCGGGCACCCGCTTTTTTTTCATACTATCGGTGCGGCCTGGATACACATTTTTGGCCAGTCCAATAAGTCGCTGCATGCCTTTGCGCTGACCATATCTTTACTTTTCCTGGTCACCATTTATGAGTCGGTCTCAAGGCTGTTCAATAAAAGGGCGGCTATTATCAGTCTTTTACTGGTTGCCACGCATGTGTCGTTTTTTGTGCAGTCCTCGTTCGTGCTGTTGGAGATGCTGGTGGCCTTTCTTTCTTTTTTAAGTATCTGGCTGTATGTAAAAGAAAAGTACCTGCTGGCTACGCTAGCGCTTACCGCACTTATGCTCACCAAGGAGAGTGGGGCAGTGGCTGTCTTCATCATTGGTATGCACGCTTTTGTTGGTCTTTTCAATAAGAATATTGCTTTCAGGACAAGACTTATCAGGCTATTGCCGGCAGCCACAGCCCTCGCTGCAATTGCCCTGTTCTTTATCGTCCAGAAGCATAAATATGGGTGGTATGTGTTGCCGCTGTATACAGATACTATCCTGACTAAATGGAATGATATTTGGTATAGGTTCACTACAGGCTGTTTGAGCACCACCTTCTGCGAGGGCGCTGAATATCTCTTGTTTTTGTCTTTAATTGTATGCGCTGTCTTTGTTATCATAAAGAAAAAGACAAAACAGAGCTTTGCGCTTCTGTGCTTATTTGTACCCGTTATTCTCGGCTATTATTATTGTGATGGTTATAGATTGCGGGTTTTAAATTTCCCTGCGCCTTCTGTCATCACTTTCGTACTCTTTGTTCTTTTCTATGTTCTTACTCTGTTTGTTTTCAGTAGCCGCGTTTATTATGATACTGCTGAGCAGCGAAAGTTTCTGCTGCTTACCGGCTCTTTCGTTTTCGCTTACATGATGTTCTCTTCGGTGGTCTATTTTATACCACGCTATCTGCTCGCAAGTATAGTGCCGGGTTTGGTACTGGTTGGTGTCTTTTCTGATATGGTCATACGACAGTCTTACATACTGCTTTATTATCCGTTCCTGATCATTATTGCCATAACTGGATACTTTTCTTTCAAAGAATGTAAGAGGTGGGGCGATAACGAAACAGGCTTCTATTATGGCCTGAAAACAGAAACATGTGTAGTTGAATATATGGAGCGCAGCAATTATTACGACAAGCATATAGCTGCTTCTTATCTCAATGCCACACACCTGTCAAATCATGATTGCGGATTTTTAAGCTCGTGGTATAATTTCAATAACGTGGGATATTACATCAACGATAAGACCGACATAGTAATATTTGACAATATTGAAACAGACTACAGGCACGACATGATCGCAAAAGATACTTCATTCCAGTTGATATACCGTATAGCCATACATGACGTTTGGGCAGAGATATATAAAAGGAAGTGATTTTAAATTATTGTGCGCTGATAATGACTACATCCATCATCTTACCTTGTTATAATCCTGTCGCGGGCTGGGAGCAGATCGTATGCTCCTCGTTTGCTGCGTTCTGCAAGAGGGTGGGGGCGCAAGCTGAATTGGTGCTGGTGCTGGATGGCCATAGTTCGGCGGTAACAGGAGAAAGCAAAGCCTTCATCAAACAGAATATCCCTGCCCTGAAACTAGTAGAATACCCGCAAAACAGGGGCAAAGGATATGCTATAAGACAAGGCGTGGCTGTAGCTACCGGCGATATTATTATTTATACTGACATAGACTTCCCGTATTCACCGGACAGCTTGTATACCATTTACCAAGCTTTGAAAAACAATGAAGCCGATGTGGCTGTGGGTGTGAAAGACCCTGCCTATTACGCGCAGGTGCCTGCCATGCGGCGTGCCATATCCAAGTATCTGCGGGTGCTGATCAAAACATTCCTTTCCATGCCCATTACCGATACCCAGTGCGGCCTCAAAGGATTTAAAAAGGAAGTAGCCCCCCTGTTCCTGCAAACGAGTATAGACCGTTACCTGTTCGACCTGGAGTTTGTACGCAATTGTTTTAAAAGCAAAAAGTACCGGGTAAAGGCCATACCGGTGGTTTTAAATGAGCATGTTCATTTTCGTAAAATGAATTATAGTATCTTACTTCCCGAAATGCTCAATTTTGTAAAGCTGCTTTTCAAAAAATAGGAATGACCCCCATGCGGCAGAATATATGGCTGGCAATAACTGCGCTGTTTGCGGTGTGCCTCGTTGTGCTGCAATTGTCGCACCTCGTCACCGATCCCTCTCGTGTTATCCCCGAGTTGGGCGGCGATGGTATCAAGAATTCCTTCACCTACCTCTACCAGTGCATGTATGGCCATGGATATTGGTTCAGTGGTATGAACTATCCTTACGGCGAGCATATTGTGTATACCGATGCGCAGCCGCTGCTGGTGGGCATACTCACCGCAGGTGGCAATATCAGCGCAGGTAGTGCGCTTACTGTGCTGTGGCTGCTCATAGGCAGCAGCTATGTGCTGGCTATATTGTATGTATACAAAACGCTGGTTCATTTTAAAGTGGCCCCGTTTATCGCCATGCTTTTTGCGGGGCTTATCATAGTCTTCTCCCCGCAGGTGCTGCGCCTGCAAAGCCACTATGCGCTTGCCTATCCCTGTGTAGTGCCTATGATCTTTTACTGGACCATCAGGTACAATGAAACATTGCGTGCCAGGTATTGCCTGTACATGTTTCTGCTTGGGTGCATCCTGGTGTTCATTCACCCCTACTTTGCTGCGCTGTTGCTCATATGGACGCTGTTGTATGCCATCAGTTACCTCGTATGGAACAAGACGATGAAGATGGCTGCGCTCAAGCATACCGCCCGCCTTGTGGTTTGCTCCTTTCTTGTATTTGTTATCGTATTTGTGGCTATGAAGCTCACCGACCCGGTAAAGGACAGGCCGCAAACTCCCTTCAGTACCTTTTATGAGAACTGCACCCGCCCCAAGCAGTTGGTAACTTCGGTACACTCATCGGTATGGGATTATTTTGCTGCGAAAAAATCCACTAAGTACTACATCAGTGATGGTGGCGAGGGGTACACCTATCTCGGCCTTGTAGTGATCATAACACTGGGTATTTGCTTTGTTCTGGGGGCTATACGCACCTTCCGTAAAAAGAGATTAGACATATTGGTAGCGCCTTCAGGCTTCTCGCCCATATGGTTATTCATAGCTGTTGGGGCTTTGATGTTTGCTATGGGTGTGCCATTCGTGTGGCATTTGCAATGGCTGCTCGGCTACATTTCCTTTTTCAAGCAGTTTCGCTCGCTTGGCCGCTTTAGCTGGATATTCTATTACATCATTACCGTGTATGCGGTTATTGTCATCTATACTTTTTATGTCCGCAAGGTAGCACAGCGCAAACTGGTAGCAGCCTATGCCGTGCTGCTGCTGGCTATCGCATTCTGGAGCTACGAGGCAAGTGGTTATTTCAGGTTCACACGGCAGCTTTCTTTATCTGCGCTATATAACTACAGGCTGGTGTTCTCTACAGAGGAGCAAACGTGGCCCGCATTCCTGCAGGAGCATGGCCATACCAGTGCCGACTTCCAGGCGGTGCTGATGCTGCCCTACTTTCATATAGGCACCGAGAAGCTGTGGGTAGGCGACCCCGACTGGATGGTGATGCTGGGCAGCAAGGCATCGCTGCAACTGCACCTGCCCATGATGGATGTGATGATGTCGCGCTCGTCGTGGTCTGAGGCGCAGAAGCAGGTGAAGATAGCAGCCGGGCCTTATGTGCAAAAGCCGGTACTGGAAGAATTGAAAAGCAACAAACCCTTCCTGCTGATGCACTTTGAGGACGACTCGCTGAACCCCGATCAGAAATACCTGCTGGAGGCATCGGATTATATTGGGCATAAGTCGCAATGCAATATATATGCCTGCTACCCTGATCGCATCAAAGCCAATGACCGAAAAAATGCCGACAGCATCAATAAGATAGCCGCAGCCATGCGTGGCAGCGATACGATCATCAACAATACAGGCACTTATTACTACGCACACTACGATTCCGTAACCGCCGCAGATCACATCTTTGGCACAGGAGGCTTGCCGCCTATAGCGGGTGATAGTACGTACCTGCTCACGCTGCCTGTTGTCTTGACTGTGCCGGATAGCCAGCTTTATGAATGCTCCTGTTGGTTCCTGGTAGGGGATAAGGATTACAAGTCGCCATTCATTACCCTCGAAATGCTGGATGCCAACGGCAAGCAGGTAGCGAAGCGCGATGTGCTCACCACCAAAAGCACCGAAAGTAATGGCATGTGGTTCCGCGCATCGGTATTCTTCTATGTTCATTCCGATTGGAAGTCTATCCGCTTCAACCTCATGAATATCCCGAAGCCCACCTACTTTGCCATGGATGAATTATTGTTTCGACCGGTCGGTTCGCTCGTGATAGCCAAAGACGTACAGGGTAGGGTAATGGTGAACAACCACCTCTTCAAAAAATAGCATTTCCATAAGGCGATTGGGCTGTAACTTTACTGAAATGGTAAAGTGGAATTGTAAAACATAGCCCGCGGTTTTAACCGCGGGTATTATATAAAGTTCGGCTGCAACGGTTTTAACCGTTTAAATAGACAAAACACGAAGGATAACAACCAATGACAAAAGAAGACGTTTTAGGCTGGCTTGCTGATGTTACAGACCCCGAGGTGCCTGCGCTCACTATTCTGGACCTCGGTATAGTGCGGGATGTAGAAATAACCGGGGCGGAGGATGCCCCCTCCGTAAAAGTATGGATAACCCCCACCTATAGCGGCTGCCCGGCTATGGATGTAATAGCCATTGGCATTCGCATGGCCCTTGCAGGCCATGGCGCGCAGCACATACAGGTAGAGCCGCAGCTAAGCCCCGCCTGGACAACCGACTGGATGACCGAAGACGGCAAGCGAAAACTCAAAGAATACGGCATAGCCCCACCCAACAGGAAAGCCTTTCAATCACTCGGCCTTTTTGAAGAAGAAGTAGTGGCCTGCCCGCGCTGTGGATCGGAAGAAACAGAGTTGGTAAGCCAGTTTGGCCCTACATCCTGCAAGGCGCTCTATAAATGCCTCAGCTGCAAAGAGCCTTTTGAACATTTTAAATGCCATTAGAATCCCGGCAATACAACAGTCACGGTTTTATAATACAAAAAATAAAATAAACATATACAGTAAACATGTTCGAGAATAAAAGACAACCCGTTGCCCCTATAGGCGTGTTTTACAAGCGTATGGCTACCAATTTTTTGGTGGCAATGGCTATACTATCTGTGTGCCTGCTTATTGGCATATTGGGCTACCATTATATTGGCCATATTGAGTGGATCGATGCCATACACAACGCCTCTATGATACTCAGTGGCATGGGGCCTGTGGCTGATGTGAAAAATGTATCGGGCAAGTTGTTCTCCTCCGCCTATGCCTTGTTTAGCGGCATAGCGTTCATTACCAATATTGGCTTCATCCTCGCCCCCGCAGCCCATCGCTTCTTTCATAAGCTGCATGTGGATATGCACATAGATAAGGACGATGATCAATAATTAAATAATAGAATAAAATTTATGTGGATAACTTCCTGCGGTTCACATTAAATTCTGAAATTTTTACTTTTGAATTTCAATCGTTACCCCTTACCTTTGCGCAAATTTTAAGGACTTATTTCTTTTATATAACTGATATTTATGCCGAACGTAGGTAAGATCAAACAGATAATCGGGCCGGTTGTGGACGTTTATTTTGGTGGTAACAGCAAGTTACCTGAAATATTTAATGCACTAGAGCTGACCCGTGAGAACGGCGACAAGCTGGTGCTTGAAGTTCAGCAGCACCTGGGTGAAGATAGTGTGCGCGCGGTAGCGATGGACGGTACTGAAGGCCTGGTGCGTGGCACCGAAGTAAGGGATACAGGCAAGGCGATAGCTATGCCGATAGGTGACCAGATCAACGGCCGCCTGTTCAATGTAACCGGTGATGCTATTGATGGCCTTCCTGCTCCTGATAAAACCAATGGCCGCCCGATACATGCCAAGCCCCCTAAGTTTGAGAACCTGAGCACAGCATCTGAGATCCTGTTCACAGGCATCAAAGTAATTGACCTCATCGAGCCATACGCAAAGGGTGGTAAGATTGGTTTGTTTGGTGGTGCAGGTGTGGGCAAAACGGTATTGATCCAGGAGCTCATCAACAACATCGCGAAAGCATACGCAGGCCTTTCTGTATTTGCAGGTGTGGGCGAGCGTACACGCGAGGGTAATGACCTGATGCGTGAAATGATCGAAGCAGGCATCGTTAAATACGGCGACAAATTCATGCACAGCATGGAAGAAGGCGGATGGGACCTCGCTTCTGTGGATATGAACGAGCTGAAAGAAAGTAAAGCAACCTTCGTATTCGGACAGATGAACGAGCCACCCGGAGCGCGCGCCCGTGTAGCCCTTTCGGGTCTTACGGTTGCAGAATATTTCCGTGATGGTGATGGCACAGGTAAAGGAAAGGACATCCTTTTCTTTGTGGATAACATCTTCCGTTTCACGCAGGCAGGTTCTGAGGTGTCGGCCCTTCTCGGTCGTATGCCATCGGCCGTGGGCTACCAGCCTACACTGGCTACAGAAATGGGCCTGATGCAGGAACGTATCACTTCTACCAAGAACGGTTCGATCACTTCGGTACAGGCGGTTTATGTACCTGCGGATGACCTTACCGATCCGGCTCCGGCAACTACGTTTGCGCACCTTGATGCGACAACCGTACTGGACCGTAAGATCGCGGATCTGGGTATCTATCCTGCGGTAAACCCGCTGGAGTCAACATCACGTATCCTTACCCCGATCATCGTAGGTGACGCGCACTACAATTGTGCTAACCGTGTGAAACTGATCTTACAGCGCTACAAAGAGCTGCAGGACATCATCGCTATCCTGGGTATGGATGAGCTGAGTGAAGAAGATAAAATGACCGTAAACCGCGCACGTAAAGTGCAGCGCTTCCTGTCACAGCCATTCCACGTGGCTGAGGCGTTCACCGGCCTGAAGGGCGTACTGGTTCCTATCGAAGAAACCATCCGCGGCTTCAACATGATCATGGACGGCGAAGTGGACGAATATCCTGAAGCAGCATTTAACCTGGTAGGTAGCATAGAAGACGCTATTGCCAAGGGCAAGAAGCTGATGGAGCAGGCGAAGAATTAAAACCCCTCCGCCCCTAAAGGGGAACTGCTCTTGTTTTGCAGTGTGTGGGGATAAACTATATTATTAACAAACTGACATTCGTAACACAATCACGGATGGAGGGTAAAGCCCCTTTAGGGGTTTGGGGTTTATGACATTAGAAATATTAACACCGGAGCGTAAGGTATTCAGCGGCACAGTATACGGCATACAACTGCCTGGCACTGAGGGCTCGTTCGAGATACTGGAAAACCATGCACCTATGATCGCATCATTGGGCAAGGGCAAAATGAAAGTATTGAAGGATAAGACCACTACCGAAACCTACGATATATCGGGCGGGTTTGTGGAAATGCTCAACAACAAAGCCAGTGTGCTCATAGAAGACGCTACTGCGCAGAATTAATACGCATTCCAATATGAAATAGAAAATGCCGGGCTTGCCCGGCATTTTTTAATATAATGATTTAATTTGCCCGCTAAAATAATAAACCTATGAACAAACTACTGCTCCTGCTATTCGTACTATGCTGCAACAACAGCATAGCCCAAACCACAGACAACAGCTACTACAACAGCGATTTTAAGTGGAAAATGGACCTTCCCGAAAACTTTGAAAAAGTACCTGTAGCAGAGTGGCGTAAAAAACAAAACCAGGGCAAAGAGGCTATGGAAAAAACAGTAGGCGCGGAGGTAGATAACCAGACCACTATCCTCTTCGTTTTAAGAAGCGGCGACTACAATTACCTTGAAGCAAATTCGCAGCCCTTCGATACTGCAAAAGACGGCAACTATGAAGAATCCTGCAAAATGGTGGACAGCCTGCTGTGTGCCACATTCAAGGCACAAGCACCCAATGCAACTATAGAAACATCAACAGGCAAAGAAACAATAGGTGGGGTAGAGTTCCTTACCTTTCACCTCGTCATGCACATAACAGAGCAGATAAGTTTCAACTGCACCATGTACAATCACCTCTTTGGCAAAAAGGAATTTACAGTAAACGTTATGTACATAGATGCCGATAAAGGCAAGGCAATGACCGCAGCGTGGAAGGCTTCGCAGTTTGATAAGTAGTGAGTAGATTGGGAATTATCGTTATTGGTCGAAATTTTCAGGC
>CAIVKT010000457.1 GCA_903906615.1 uncultured Bacteroidota bacterium
CTACGCAAGTAGCTGATTATCAAACACAGTCTGAAAAATAAAAAGATCACAACGTGCAGTGTGCAAATTGCACTAATTTCATAGCAGCAATTAAAAACAAACCGATCACATGAGCAACACCAATACAACATTCACAATAGGCGGCGACCTGACTATAAACCGCATGGGCTATGGCGCTATGCGCATCACTGGCAAGGGCGTATGGGGCCAGCCTGAGCATAGGGAGGAAGCCATAAAAGTATTGCAGGCGCTGCCTGCTGCAGGCGTAAACTTTATAGACACAGCAGACAGCTACGGCCCGTATGTATCGGAAGAACTGATAACCGAGGCGCTGCACCCCTACCCTGCCGGTATGGTGATAGCCACCAAGGGCGGCTTTGAGCGCACAGGGCCAAACGAATGGCACATCAACAGCCACCCCGATCATTTAAAGAAAGCACTCGAAGGCAGCCTTAAACGCCTGAAGATTGACCAGATAGACCTGTACCAGCTTCACCGCATAGACCCCAAGGTGCCGTTTGAAAAGACATTGGAGTTCCTGAAGGACGCACAGCGACAGGGCCTGGTGAAACACATAGGCTTATCAGAAGTAAGTATAGCTGATATAAAGAAGGCACGTAAGTATGTGGATGTTGTATCGCTGCAAAACAAATACAGCATCGTATACCGCAACTGGGAGGCAGAACTGAACTATTGCGAACAGGAAGGCATAGCCTTCATACCCTGGAACCCCATAAACGCAGGCAACATACTGTATGTGGAAAAGCTAAAGGAAATAGCTGCCCGCCACAACGCCACCATGCAACAAGTAGCCCTTAGCTGGCTATACCACCACAGCGCCAATATATTGCTGATACCCGGCACATCGAAAGTGGCACATCTGGAAGAAAATGTAAAGGCAGTGGACGTAATACTTACAGATGGTGAGATGAAGGAGCTGGGTGACTTGAAGGAGTAGTAACAGCCACGCTACAACTGCAACACCTTGAAATCAAGCACCCTGTTCAGGTAGTGATCATGTTCGGAACACTGCTCGCAGATGGGGCATTTCACGGTGGGCTGCGAAAAGCCGAGGCCCACATACTCCAACCGGTTGCGATCTATCCCATGCTTCACCAGGTAGTTGACCACTGCCAGGGCGCGCCGCTCAGACAGGTCGGCATTAAAGGCTACAGAGCCACGGCAGTCGGTATGGGCGCGTATCTGTATGCGCATGGTGGGGTGGCGGTGGAGCTGCACCATCATCGTGTCCATGAATTTCTTATGCTCCGGTTTCAGGTCGGCCTTGTTGTAGTCGTAATAAAAGTGGCCGATCTCGTATATCTCGTTCAGTTTAAAGGCTTGTATGCCCGGGGTGTCCATAATGTTTGGAGCTACGGCAGGCGGCGTTGGTGGCAGGGCCACAATAGTATCGCGAATGCGGGGTGGCGTTTTTAATAAGCAGATGTTGCGGATGAGCGTATCGGTCTCTTTATCGCTGGTGGCACTCAGCAGCAGCGGATTTGGGGCATAGCCTTCTTTACTCGCCATTATTGCATACTGCCACTCCGGGTACAGCCGGGTAAACAACTGGCCTGCATTATCGGTAAGCGTATCTTTGGCAATACCGCTCGCGCTAATGGAGATAGATGTACCGGCAAGTGGCTGCCTGCTTATCGAATCAAAGACATTCAACTGCAACCAGATCTTTTGTTTTTTGTAGAAGTAGATGTTGTCGCCACCACGTGCAGCC
>CAIVKT010000458.1 GCA_903906615.1 uncultured Bacteroidota bacterium
AACTACTACGCATCTACCTTTGCTGACGGCGGCGATTATTGCGCTATCGTTATCAAAACAAGGGATGGCCGCCCTATAAAAGTTGAAGGCAATGACATGTCTTCGATCACAAAAGGCGGCACATCGGCAAGGGTGCAGGCATCTGTCCTCAATCTTTATGATAAAGCCCGCCTGCGCCATCCATTGGCCGACGGTGTGGAATCAACATTTGACGCGATAGACAAGATGGTGAAGAACGGCCTCGCGGGCAAGCCCGGCTACCTCGTTACCGGTTCTGTCCTCAGCCCTACTACCAACGATATCATCAAGCAGTTTACCGATAAGAACCCTAATGTAAAGCACGTTGTTTACGATGCGATCTCTTACTCGGGTATGCTGCAGGCCAATGAGGCCAGCTACGGCAAAAAAACACTGCCTACTTACCATTTCGATAAGGCACGTACTATAGTAAGCATTGATGCCGATTTCCTGGGTACATGGCTTTCTCCGGTTGAGTTTTCAAAAGGCTATTCCAAAGGCCGCAAGATCACTGCAAAGAACCTCGCTATATCCAAGCACTACCAGGTAGAGGCTACACACACCATCACCGGCGCTGCCGCTGATAACCGTGCTACCTGCCGCCCGTCTGAAATGGGACTGGTGGCTGTGGCTTTACTGAATGCTGTGAACGGTACCGCGCCTGCATTGCCAAGCGCTAACCTGAACAAACTGATCACACAGGCTGCCGCCGATCTGAAGAAAGGCAACGGCATGGTGGTTTGCGGTTGCAATGACGTGAATGTGCAGACGGTTGTGAATGCCATCAACAGCGCGATAGGCGCTAACGGCACTACCATCAACTGGACGGTAACTGCCAATAACAAACAAGGTATTGATAAAGACGTGGCAGATATGGTTGCTGCGATGGATGCAGGCCAGGTAGGCTCTGTTTTCTTCCACAACGTGAACCCTGTTTACGATTACTACGATAATAAGAAATTTGCCGCTGCATTAGCTAAGGTTCCCGTTAGCGTTTCTTTCAACGAGCGTATGGACGAGACCACGCAGAAATGCAAGTACGCTATACCCGATCATAACTTCCTCGAAAGCTGGGGTGATGCCGAGCCAAAACCGGGCTACTATAGCCTGATGCAGCCGGGTATATCTCCGTTGTTCAAGACCCGCTCTTTACAGGATACCCTGCTGATCTGGTCGGGCAACCCGCAGTCGTATGCCGACTACTGGAAATCTTACTGGATGACCAAATTGGGCGGACAGGAAGCATTTGATACCGCATTGCAAAATGGCGTGGTAGAGCCTGCGGGCGATATGGCCATAGGCGGAGGCACTTATGCAGGCAACACTGCTGATGCTGTAACTAAGATACAGTCCAAGAAACCATCTACAGCTACGGAGCTGGTGGTGTACCAGAAAGTAGCGATAGGCTACGGTGGCGCATGGAGCAACAACCCATGGCTGCTGGAAATGCCTGATCCTATCACCCGCGCCACATGGGACAATTACCTGTGTGTATCCCCTACACGTGCCAAGGCATTACATTCCGAGCTTACCGGCTTCTCGGAAGTAGACAATAAGAAAACAGTAGTAACAGTAAAAGGCCCTAACGGCTATTCGGTGAACCTGCCTATAGTGGTGGTGCCGGGTATGCACAACGATGTGGTGGCTGTAGCAGTAGGCTTTGGCCGCGACAAGCAGGTAGGCCGCGCAGCTGCAAGCGATGAAACCAAGGGTGGTAAGAACGCCTATCCGTTCATGAGCTTCAACGGGGTAAACGTGGAGCATCATGCAGAGGTAACTATTGCCGAAACTGCCGATAAGTACGAAGTAGCGATAACACAAACACATAACAGCTACGAGGCCCGCCCCGTAGTGCATGAATACACACTGGAAGAATTCAGCAAAAACCCGCAGGTGCTGCTTAAAGAGCGCGGCGTGGAGATCTCTGAATTCTCAGCGGTGCCATGGATAGAAGATGGCAAGGAATACAAGGATGCCGTAGTTGATTCCAACATAGAAGAAGGCTACCGCCAGAATGGCACACTGTTCCAGAATGGCCCCGAAACTACTTACCCTGCAATGGGCATCAAGTGGGGCATGTCTATAGACCTCAACACCTGTACCGGTTGCGGTGCATGCGTGGTGGGCTGTATGGCAGAGAACAACGTATCGGTAGTAGGTAAAGACCATGTGCTGAAAGCGCATGAGATGCACTGGATCCGCATCGACCGTTATTTCAGCGGTATGCCTGACCAGCCGGATAGCATACAGACCGTATTCCAGCCGATGCTGTGCCAGCATTGCGATAACGCGCCTTGCGAAAACGTATGCCCGGTATCTGCAACCAACCATAGTTCTGAGGGCCTCAACCAGATGGCTTACAACCGCTGTATCGGCACCAAGTATTGCGCTAACAACTGCCCTTATAAAGTACGCCACTTCAACTGGATGGACTGGAACGGCGCAGATTGCTTTGCCGATAACCTGTACGAAGATGGCCGCCGCGATGATCTGAACGATGACCTGACGCGTATGGTACTGAACCCCGATGTTACAGTACGTAGCCGCGGTGTGATGGAAAAATGCAGCTTCTGCGTGCAGCGCCTGCAGGATGCCAAGCTCACTGCCAAGAAAGCAGGCCGCCCGATGAAGGATGGCGAAGCGCGCACAGCTTGCCAGCAGGCTTGTCCTACAGATGCGATCACTTTCGGCAACGTGAACGACAGGAGCAGCAATATCTCTAAGATTCGCCGCGAAGAGCAGATAGAGCGTACGTTCTATGTACTGGAGCATATCCACACACTGCCAAACGTGAATTACCTCGCCAAGATCAGGAACACAGAAGAGATCAACGCGCTGGATGAAAATAAGAATGAGTTCCTGAAGTACCACGTTTAATTGAAGCGTGTTTTGCAGGAAAGAGTGAATTGAAAAATTGATTTTGTAATAAAGTCCGCCCCGGCGGATATAGGGTTAAAAATATAATTACGTGCTATGCATATTAAGTACGAATCGTTTGTCAGGGAACCACTTGTAGATGGCGATAAGAATTACCACCAGGTATCAGAAGATATCATAGGGCCTATTGAGCGCAAGCCGGGGCGCATGTGGTATGTGGGCTTTTTCTTTTCACTGCTGCTGCTGGGCTACGGTATATTCTCCGTTACCTGGGCTGTATATTGGGGCTTAGGCACATGGGGCGTTAACCGTACCATCGGCTGGGGTTGGGATATCACCAACTTCGTATGGTGGATCGGTATCGGCCATGCGGGCACACTGATCTCTGCGATCCTTTTGTTATTCCGCCAGGGCTGGCGTACCGGTGTGAACCGCGCCGCAGAAGCCATGACGATATTTGCGGTAATGTGCGCGGGCCAGTTCCCTATCTTTCACATGGGCCGTGTATGGGATGGTTTCTGGGTATTGCCACTGCCTAACAGCCGTGGCCCATTATGGCCAAACTTTGACTCTCCGCTGCTTTGGGACGTATTCGCGATCTCTACTTACTTCACCGTTTCTTTATTGTTCTGGTACACCGGCCTCATCCCCGACTTCACGCTGATACGTGACCGTGCCAAGACCAAGACACGCAAAATGCTTTACGGCCTGGCCTCTTTCGGCTGGACTGGCACCGCCAAGAACTGGCAGCGTATGGAAGCCCTCGCACTTGTGCTTGCAGGCCTTTCTACACCACTGGTACTTTCTGTGCATACCATAGTATCTTTTGACTTTGCCACTTCTGTAATACCGGGCTGGCATACCACCATCTTCCCTCCATACTTCGTGGCAGGTGCGGTATTCTCCGGCTTCGCGATGGTGAATACCCTGCTGGTGCTTACGCGCCGCATATTGCATCTTGAAGAGTATATCACTATTGGCCACCTGGAAGCGATGAATAAAGTTATCGTGCTTACAGGTTCTATAGTGGGTGTGGCTTACCTTACCGAGCTGTTCATATCCTGGTACAGTCAGTCTTGGGGCGAAATGGCGGCATTCCAATGGCGTATCATGGGCCCATACTGGTGGAGCTACTGGGCGATGATGACCTGCAACGTGGTATCTCCGCAGTTGTTCTGGTTCAAGAAGCTACGTCGCAATGTACCGTTCACATTCGTTATGTCTATCGTGGTGAACATTGGTATGTGGTTCGAGCGTTTCGTGATCATCGTTACCTCAC
>CAIVKT010000459.1 GCA_903906615.1 uncultured Bacteroidota bacterium
CACATTCCCGGCTCACGACTCTGTGGATATTAATAACATTACCACCAGGATACTGGTGCATGGCGATATGTTCTGGGATCCGGCAAATGAAGTGGCCAGTACGCAGTTTCCGGCACACTCGGGTAAGAGCGTGAACTTTGCCAGCGCATTGTGGATGAGCGGCTATGACGCAGGCGGCGCGCTACATGTGGCTGCACAAACGTACCGGCAGGATGGCAATGACTACTGGCCCGGCCCGCTGGATGGCAGCGATACGCTTACCTATTCTACATCGCACGACTGGGCTAAAATATGGAAAGTGAACAAGACGGATATTGCCACGTTCCTTGCGCTAACCACACATACCACTACCAATACGCCGGAGGCAATTCTTACCTGGCCGGGATATGGCAATGCATATGCACAAGGGAACGGATCGGCATCGCTAACTGTACCCCTTTTTATGGCTCCGTTCGTGGATGTGAACAGCAATGGTATATACGAGCCTTTACTTGGTGATTATCCCGCGATAAAAGGAGATCAGGCACTTTGGTGGGTATTTAGTGATAATGGCCCAGCACATACGCAAAGCAAAGGCAAGCCGCTGGGTGTGGAAGTACACGCGATGGCATACGGCTTTAATCGCGGCACTCTGATAGATAATGTGGTGTACTTCGATTATACGATAATTAACAGATCAGCAAATAATTATCATGATTTTCGTTTGGCGTTATTTGATGATGCGGACCTGGGATATTATGTCGATGATTTTATAGGATTTGATTCGGTACACAGGATGGGCATTGATTATAATGGTACAAATGATGATGGCGCAGGTGGCGGACATCCGCTGAATTCTTATGGTGTAGACCCGCCACAGATGGGTATGACCTTTATAGTGCTGCCGGGAGATGAGCCGGGAGCGTATGTGCCTTTGGGGAATTTTGATTACTACAATAATGATAACTCCGTGATCGGAAATCCTACTGTAGACACCGAATATAATCATTACATACGCGGTGAGATCCGCAACGGGCAACATTTTTCTGATGATTTTACGGGGGGCGGCGCTCCGAGTGCTGGGTATGGTAGCGGGCCTGTATCTAATTATGTTTTCACCGGCGATCCTGGGGTGACCACGCAATGGTCAGAATGCTCCAGTAATAATAACCCCGGTGACAGGCGGTTTATATTGTCCAGCAATGATTTTACAATGTTACCCGGGAGTGTACAGCATATAGTGCTGGCCATGGTGGTGGCCGATTCGGCAGGAGGTTGCCCGGATGCGAGCTTTACAAAAATTAAAATAGTGGCGGATACGGCATGGGCAGAGTACCAGAGTGAAGTGGCAGCGGCGGTGCCTAATACAACCCCGCCAGCCTTAATAAACATCTACCCTAATCCTGCACATGGTGAGTTGATCATAGCGTCGCTACAGGGTGTGGGTGAGCCAACAATCACCATTTATAGCTTTATAGGGCAAAGGATGAATGTTCCGGTAAGCAAAAGCAGTAAAGGCTATGCGGCTGATGTGAGCAAGTTGCCACCGGGGTTGTATAATCTACTGTACATGCAGGATGGTAATGTAAAGACAAGCAATTTTATTAAACAATGATAATGCCCCTTATGGAGAATGTACCCATTTTAAAAAGACTGAACTGAGTGTTTGTTTTTGGTTAGCCCGTATTTTTTGAAATACGGGCTTTTTTATGGGGTTTATCTATTGTTATTTATATTGCAGCAGAATTTCCGAGTTAATAACCGAATGCGCTACTATATTCTCCTGCTGGTCATTTTTATGGGGTCTTGTAAAAAAGACCTGTTGCACTGGCAAAAGGTGCAGCAACTGAATAGTAAAACCACATCCCGGTTAAACCACATTCAATTTCTCGGCAGCGGTATTTGCATCATTGCAGGTGGGGTAGAGTTTGATCAATCTGAAATAGTGCGATCTGTGGATGGTGGATATAATTTTATAGCCAGTTCTGATACAAATGCACCTAAAGAGATGTTTGGTATGGGGTTATCTGCTAATGGGAATATTTACTTGAGTGCGGTAGATGGCGATGTGCTGCATTCCGCGGATTCGGGTAAAACATGGAAATTTAACCGGATACCCGATTTTCTTGTTTACTTTGGCGGCACATTCCCAACACCCGATACCGGAATTTTTGTAAGCGCCGTCTTGCAAAGACAAAGTACGATAACAAGGATAGATTCCAATTTCAATATACTTGATGAGCAGACTTTTCTATTTGCGTTGAATAACATATATATGGTGAGCGCCACCACAGGTTATGTGATAGGCTATGGTACGGTAATGAAAACCACAGATAGGGGCAACAACTGGATAGTGCAGGATGTGGTTGGAGATAATTTTATGGCGATGGACATACACGGCGATGAGATATGGATGTGTGGCTATGCGGGTAGTGTGTATCATACTACTGATGGCGGCGCGCACTGGCAAAAGCAACGCAATGGCAACGATATAACACTGCCCCGCTACGACCTGCTGGATATTGTATTTAAAGACGAGCAGAATGGCTGGGCCGTGTGCGATGATGGCAAGGTGCTGCACTCTGATGATGGTGGCAATCACTGGGAAGAGTATGATCGCTTTACCACCAATGCTTTAAGGAGTATAGCCATATGCCCGAATAACGACTTGCTGGTGGCGGGTGATAATGGCAGCATTTTCAGGA
>CAIVKT010000460.1 GCA_903906615.1 uncultured Bacteroidota bacterium
AGGCAGCTTTACCAGTACATTAGTTACGGTCTCCGATTCCGGTGCGGTGTTGTCTTATGCGCCGGGTACGGCTGTTATTACTTACACGGAGGGCCACGGTTGCTTTGCAACAGCAACTATAACCGTAAACCCGCTACCCGGCGAAATAACCGGCAGCAGGGACCTATGTGTGGGCGCTACAGACGCACTGAGCGATACTTCTATTGGAGGTATATGGAGTGCCGCGCCAACGTCGGCAGGTAGCATAAGCACAGTTGGAGTGGTAACAGGTATTGCCGCAGGCGAGGTGACGGTAAGCTATACCACAAGCCGCTATGGCTGCTCACAAAGCATGACCGTATCCGTTGATGCCGCACCAACAAGCGCAGGCACGATAACGGGCAGCAGCAATGTATGCGTAGGAAGTAGTATCACGCTATCCGATGCAACGACAGGTGGCGTTTGGAGTGCCGCAGGTGCGGTAGCTATAGGCTCTGCGACAGGTGTTGTAGCAGCAACAAGCGCAGGTACTGCCGCTATTAGTTATACCATAAGTAACCATTGCGGAAGTATTGCAACGACTAAAACAGTAACTGTAAATGCGGATGTAACACCAACAATAAGCATCAGCGCAACTACGGATACGTTGTGCGCGGGGGCTATGGCAAGCATTACCTCTGCTATATCCAACGGCGGCTCTATACCTGTCTATATATGGAAGGTGAACGGCGTGATCGCAGCCACTACCAGTAGCTCTTATATTTATACTCCTATTAATGGCGATGCAGTCACCGCGACACTTACGAGCAATATACAATGCGCGTTTCCTGCAAGTGTAACGAGCAATACAGTAACCATGACCATTGACCCGCAGATAATTCCAACGGTAACTATCACAGCAAGCCCGGCGGGGCCTGTACTTGTGGGCGCGACTGTCACGTTCACTGCAACGGTAATCAATGGCGGCTCACCTACCTATCAATGGATGCTGGATGGGATGGCTGTACCGGGTGCTACTAACGCGACGTATGCTGCCAATAACTTTAATAATGGCGATACAGTATTTTGTGTAGTGGTGAGTGGTGGCATGTGTGGCGGCAATAGTTCCTTCTCGAATGCGGTGGGTATGGTGGTGGATAATGTGGGCATAAAACCCCTGACCCCTAAAGGGGAAGTATTGATCTATCCGAATCCTGCCACCAGCGAGCTGCACATAGAAGCGCCGCGTGTCGTGGAAGTAAGCGTAAGGGTACTGGCGATGGATGGCCGCGAAGTGATCGCTAACACGACCACCACCACGATCAAGGTCGGCGCACTTGCCAACGGCATCTACCTGGTACAGATCTACGACACCAACGGACTGCTGCTCAAAACAGCTAAGTTTACTAAGGCAGAATAGGAAGCAAACCTTTTAGCAGAAACCGCTGTCTGATTATCGGGCAGCGGTTTTTTTGTACGACGCGTTAGGTTGTTTTGTTATATTTGTTTAGTGCAGATTAACTACTTATTAATAATTAATGTCGATAAAAATAAATAGTTTGTTTTTGGCTATGATAAAGGTAAATCTGACTATATTTATGGCCTGTACTCATTGCATATAATATATTTATTATGAATAAGAAATTGTACTTTTTAGTTTGTGTATTTTTCCTTTTTGCATTATGCAACCGGGTGCAGGCGCAGATCATAACAACTATTGCTGGGAATGGTACAGGTACTTTCAGTGGTGATGGTGTCGCTACTACCCATTCACTGTTCAGGTCTACAACTTCTGTAGTGGATGCCGCAGGAAACATATATATAGCGGACTGGGGCAATAACAGGATAAGAAAAGTTACTGCCGGTATAATGACAACCATTGCAGGCTCAGCAGGAACTGGTCATACAGGTGATGGCGGAGCTGCTACGAATGCTATGATGGATGAACCTAATGGCATTGCTTTGGATAATGCAGGAAATATATATTGTGCGGAGCAAGGTGGCGCTTGTGTGAGGAAGATCACCCCTGCGGGTATCATATCTACTGTGGCAGGTACAGGGACACCAGGGGATTCGGGTGAAGGAGGTGCGGCAACAAATGCACAATTGCAGACGCCGAGCGGTGTAGCCATTGATGGTTCGGGGAATATATACATTGCTGATTGGGGAAATTCGAAAATAAAAAAAGTAACAGCCAGTACCGGTATCATCAGAACGATCGCAGGTGGTTCCAGTGCAGGGTATTCAGGTGATGGCGGGCCTGCTACAGCTGCATTTCTAAACAGTCCTTACAGTTGCTCATTAGATCTTGTCGGGAATCTCTATTTCTCTGATGAATATAATCAGCGTGTGCGCGTTATCAACCTTACAACAGGTATCATTAACTTAGTAGGCGGTGGTGGCAGCACACTCACTGATGGAGGCCCTGCTACCGGGGCGCAATTATCTTATCCCGATGGCATTGTGGCTGATGCCGATGCGTTGTATGTGGCTGATGCAAACAATAACAGGGTATGTAAAATACAGATATCTACAGGTATCATTACTACCATTGCAGGCAATTCGCGTGTAGCTGGCAGTACAGGTGATGGTGGCCTGGCAACCGCAGCTGAGCTTCATACCCCGAGTGGCGTAGTATTGGATGCCCAGGGCAATATCTACATTTCCGATTTTAATAACAGTCGCTTGCGGGAGATCAACAGGGGTAATCATCTTCCCTTATTTGTTAATGGTATTCTGCAAAGTATAAATATTTGCGAAAATGCAACTCCTTATAATATTGATCCGCTGCTTGAAGTTAACGATTCAGATGTGGGGCAAACGGAAACATGGAGTGTGTACCTGGCACCGTTGCATGGTACTGTTTTTGCTTCTTATACCACCACTTCTACGGGTTCCGTACTTACACCAACAGGCCTTACTTATACGCCTACAGCCGGTTATGTCGGTACTGATTCTTTTACGATCAGGGTAAATGATGGTATATCTGTTGATTCAACAAAGATCATAGTAAATATAGGCCCGGCACCTTTTGCAGGCGTTATTTCCGGCGCTGATAGTATTTGCCTCGGCTCATCAACATTATTCACAGATGACAGCTCCGGAGGCTTTTGGCTCTCCTCCAATTTAAGTGTTGCAGACGTTGGGGTCACGAGTGGGTTAGTAACCGGCGATGGGGTGGATACAACGGAGATAAAATATTTTCGTTCTAATAGTTGTGGTACAGATACGGCAAGAAAACTTATCAAAGTAAAAGCCTTGCCATCAGCTATTCAACCAACAACCCCTGTCACTATCTGTTTGGGAACTACGTTCAATCTGAGTGACCCTACTACAGGTGGTACGTGGAGCGCGAGTAATTTTAGTGCAAGCGTTTCTTCTTCAGGTATGCTCACAGGTCTTGCTGTCGGAGTGGATACGATCACCTACACATCGGCCAGTTGCTCGGTTACTAAAACAGTAACTGTAAATACAGCACTGCCTTCTATTACACCAATATCTTCAGCCATGTGCCTGGGTAGCACAGATACATTGAGAGATGTAACATCCGGCGGCACGTGGAGCAGCGTTTCTTCTTCAGTGTCAGTGGTCTCTGCCGGTACTACCGGTATCGTGCTGGGTACCGGCGTTGGCGTTGCCTCCATCACATATTCTAATGGTACTTGTTCGGCTACGGCTACAGTCACCGTTAACAACGCACCATCAGTGATCAGTCCCTCATCGGCGATACTCTGCCAGGGGCGCACAACGGTACTTACTGACGGCGTATCCGGCGGCACGTGGACGAGCAGCAGTACGAGTGCGACAGTAGTGAACGGCACAGTAAGCGGTGCGAGCGCCGGTACGGCGATCATCACCTACGCTATCGGCACGTGTATCACTACGGCCCCTGTAACGGTCAATGCCTCGCCATCGGCGATCACTCCTGTGACCCCTGTTACGATCTGTCTGGGTTCTAATACAACGCTCTCGGATGTTTCGGGCACGTGGAGCAGCAGCAACAGCAGTATAGCGAGTGTAGGGAGCGTGAGCGGTACAGTAACCGGTTCCGGCGTTGGTACAGCCAACATCACGTTCACCAACTCATCGGGTTGTTTTGTAACGAAGCCGGTTACGGTGAACAATGCGCCTGTAGCGATCACGCCCTTAACGGCAGTCATCTGCCAGGGGTCAACAACTGTACTGACCGATGCGACGAGCGGCGGTACATGGACCAGCAGC
>CAIVKT010000461.1 GCA_903906615.1 uncultured Bacteroidota bacterium
AAGGCTCGGAACTATTGTCTACAATTTATATAACAAGAAGCCGCTGACGTTGGGGGGGTAAAGTAAGTTAATAGGTTGATAGGTTGTCGTTCAGGCTGGCTCACGATGTTAATAGGTCGCGTGATCTGCGCGAACCGGAGAGTCCTCGCTGAAAGAGCGAGAGACTCTCCGGGGACACATTTCGTAAACATCCCCCTGGCCCCCTTCGCTAACGCATAGGCTTGCGCTAAAGGGGGAATTTCCATCGGGAGTACTATTCATAATCAAATTGCATAGTTTCAATATTGACATTAATCACAAAAAAAACCGCCCCAATAAGAGGCGGTTTTGTATTGATAAATTGCTTTGCTGATTAATTGAATTCGGTATCAGCGATGCCTTTGTTCACGTCTACAGCTGTTACTGTTTCTGTGATCACAGGCATTTGTGCACCTGATTCGGTTACTTTATAAGGTACTTTGTAGCCATTGGTGCCGGGGATCTCGCGGTAATCGCTGTACTCTGATGTTTGTAATTTATCACCTTCGCCCTGTATCTTCTTTACTAATAAGCCAGATGTTGCATCATAGTATTCAACAGATTTTTTGCCTTTGGCGTTTATCACATCGACCACATACGCATTGCTGCCATTTACGGCTTCCATACCTTTTAGTGTGCGCTTAACACCGTATTTATCACCGTGCAGGTCGCTGGCAATGTCTGCTTCCTGGGTAATCTCATCTAGATCGTCTCCTGCAATAGGTGCCTTCTGTCCTTGTTGCTCCATATAGCCTTTGGTACCATCAAATACTTGTTTCTGCAGGGTCATTGACTGGCCACCCTGGTTCATATCAACAGATTGTTTGTACTTACCCGGCGCTTTTTTGATCTCGGTGATGGTAAGGCCCATACCTTGTATAGTGCTGGTGCCTGTGATCTTGATGTCCTGTATGCTATTGATGGCTTTTTCGCCGCCCATAGCTGCGATATATTTTTTGAACACATCATCAGCGGTCATGCCCGCAGGTGCAGCCATTGCAGTAGTAGCGGATACAGGCTTGCCTGCGTAGTCGAAGTAAGCAACCTTGCCATCGGCAGAATATTTAGCCAGCTTTTCGGCTACGTCTTCCTTGCTGCCTGCCACTACTATATTAGCCATATCCGGGCGTATGTACTTTGCCGACATCGCCATTACGTCTTCGGCTGTTACCGCGCTCAGGTCTTTCAGGTAGTTCTGGTAGTAATTTTTAGGCATGTGGTAGCGCTCTATATTGATGGCGTATTGTGCCACAGTATTAGGGTCTTCCAGGCCTATGGCGAAGTTGCCGGAGAGGTAAGTGATCGAGTTTTGCAGTGCTTCTGCGTCCACGCGGTCTGTCTGCATGGCTTTCATTTCGCTGAGTATAGCGCCTACTGCGCTGTCGGATACTGCGTTGCGGCATTTTACTGTAGCCGAGAAACTGCCACCCAGCTCATCGGGGCGCAGGTTGGAGTATGCACCATATGTCCAGGCGTGTTTTTCGCGCAGGTCCAGGAACAGGCGGCCTTGTGAGCCACCACCCAGTACGGTATTAGCTACGCGTGCCTTGATCACATCAGGCTCGCCGGGCTTCAGGTCTACAGGGTAGGTAACGCTCACTACACTCTGCACAGCGGCAGTACGTGCCGCAAAAGCTACCTTCGTAGCCTTAACCGGTGGTATGGAGTATGTGCTTGTTGGCACATCTTTCTTAGCCCATTTGCCAAAGTATTTTTCGATCAGTGGCTTGGCTTCTGCAACAGTGATATCGCCTACTATAGCCATGTACGCCACATTGGGGCGGAAGTAGGTATGGTAGTAGTCGTTGCAATCGCTCAGCGTTATTTTCTTCAGTGTTTCTTCGGTAGGTACTTCGCCAAAGGGGTGGTTGGTGCCGAAGTTAACTACCGCGCTCACGTTGCGCACCATAGCATCAGGCTGGTTCTTTTCAGTTTCCAGGCCGGATATGGTTTTGCTCTTTATCTTGTCCAGCTCATCCTGCTTGATGACAGCATTCGTCGCTATATCAGCCATCAGGTCGAATATCTTCTGCGTGTATTTCTTCAATCCACCGCCCGACATGCCCTTTGCGCTTACGTTGATGCGCGCGCCCATCTCGTCTATCTCTTCGTTCAGCTTGTCTTTAGAGCGGGTAGTGGTGCCGGAGAGCAGGAGCTCAGACAACATATCCTGGTAGCCTGCGTGGTCGCCTTCCAGTGCCGGCCTTACAGCAAACTCTATATTGCACTCAATGGTAGGCAACTTATGGTTTTCCACCACAAATACCTGCAGGCCATTGGCCAGTGTGAAGCTTTCTGTTTTGCCCAGTTTTATTTCCGGCGCGGGGCCCGGCTTTGGCTTTATGCTGCGGTCCAGCTTCTGCGCGAAGGTGGCAGAGCAAAGCGCTAATGTGAGTATGGATAATGTTACTTTTTTCATTTTTAAATATTTTATAGCTTTTAGCTGAATAGTTTTTGTTTGACTCAATTATTTCTTCACTTCAGTGTGCTTAGCGCCTTTGTCTTTATCTGCTTTTGGAAGATAATCAACCACCAGGCGGTTTTCTTTGGTCAGATACTTGATGGCTACTCTTTTGATATCTTCTTTAGTTACTTTCTTATACTTTTCCAGCTCTGTGTTGATGAGGTTGGCATTATGCTGGAAGGTATAGTAAGTAGCGAGATTAGTAGCCACACCCAGGTCCTTCTCGTTCTGAGAAATGAAGTCGGTCTCGGCCTGGTTTTCCAGCTTTTTGTATTCTTCGTCTGATACGCCAGCTGTCTTTACTTTTTCTATTTCAGCGAGCATGGCCTTTTCCAGGTCATCAGGTGTGGTGCCCATATTGGCTATGCCCAGCATGATGGCGAGGCCCGGCTCTTCATTGCCCAGGTCGAAAGATTCTGCTTCTACAGCCTTCTGCTGCTTGTCTACGATCTCCTTCTGGAAACGTGAGCTCTTACCTTGCGACAGCAGTTGAGTGAGCAACTGTACTGCGTAGTAATCAGGTGTACCCTGCTTAGGGATGTGGTAAGCGAGTATTACGGCAGGCAGCTGTATGTTGTCGTAAAAGTTCACGCGCTTTTCGGCTTTCTGTACCGGCTCTACTTCAGTAGGGCGTGGTATGGCCTTAGTGCCTTTAGGTATCTCGCCATAATACTTAGTGATGAGGTCCTTGGTCTGCGCGATGTTGAGGTCGCCGGAGATCACCAGCACTGCATTATTAGGCACATAGAACGTGTGGTAGAAATTCATGAATTCATCCAGTGTAGCCTGGTCTATATACTGTTCCTTGCCTATTGGGCTCCAGCGGTAAGGATAGGTAGTATAGGCGTTCTCATAGATCACGTTGATGAGCTGGCCGTAAGGTGTGTTGTCATAACGCTGCTTCTTTTCTTCCTTTACTACTTTGCGTTGTGTTTCTACACCTACAGTATCTATTTTGGCATGTGCCATACGCTCTGATTCCATCCAAAGGGCCAATTCCAGTTGGTTGGAAGGAAGCACTTCGTAATAGAAGGTACGGTCTTGTGTGGTATTGGCATTGAGCTGGCCGCCTGCCGCCTGAATATTCTTCATATACTCGCCGCGCTTGATGTTGTCGCTGCCTTCGAACAACAGGTGCTCAAAGAAGTGCGCGAAACCTGTGCGCTGCGGGTCCTCGTTCTTAGAACCTACATGGTACATAACGGAAACCGCTACTATGGGTGTAGAGTGGTCTTCCTGCAAAATGACATGCAAACCATTGGGCATATCATATTCCGTGAATTTGATATCTGCCTTAGCCTGCCCTGCGCCTACAGTGAGTAGTGACGCACCAAGCAGCATTCCTTTAAAAGCCTTTCGCTTCATAATTATGTTGAATTTGCGACAAAAGTAGTATTTGAGCGCTGATAATTCAGGGTTTGTGGAAAATTCCCCCGAAAATTCACTTGTTTTTAGTATATAGTAGATAGTAATTAGTAGATAGTCGTTTGGCGAGTTCGCGATCAATTGTTTGATGAAATTATCAGTTTTTGGCCGTCAATAGTTGTATTGTGAATTATTTGGTGTGTTTGGGAGCGGATAGGAGCTTACTTTTGGCCATTATTTAGTTGGGCATGCAGTATACTAATGCCTAACTACTAAAGACTAAGAAAGAAAAATGATCACTACTGTACTGTTTGATATGGATGGGCTGCTGCTGGATACAGAGCCGCTGTGGGGGGAGAGTATGCTGCGCGTGGCAGAGAAGCATAAGATACCTATAACGAGGCAGCGCTTTAAAGAGACCACGGGCCTGCGCATATATGAGGTGACCGATCACTGGGCCATACACTACCCATGGGCGGGCAAAAGCTCGAAAGAGGTAGCAGACGAGATACTGGATGATATTATAGCCTCCTCTAAATCCAGCGGCACTGTGCTGAAAGGGGTAGAGGATGCGCTGAAACTGCTGCGCAAACACCATTATAAGATAGGGCTGGCATCCTCATCGCCGGGGCATATGATACATGCGCTGGTAGATCATTTTGGCCTTACGAAGTATTTTGATGAGATCACCTCGGCAGATGTGGTGGCGCTCGGTAAGCCGCACCCCGCGGTGTTCCTCCAGTGCGCCGAAGCCCTGGGATCTAAGCCCAATGAGTGCCTGGTGCTGGAAGACTCGGTGAATGGGATGATAGCAGGTAAGGCCGCGCGTATGAAGGTAATAGTGGTGCCGGAAGAGCTGCATTTTGACGATCCCCGTTTTTCGCTGGCCGATGGCAAGCTGAAGAGTATGGAAGATTTTGGGTTGGAATTGCTGCAGTGACCGGAATAGAAATTTGCCACCTTCTCATTTTGATAATGCATCCACTCATTTTGAGTGGGTTTTTCGTTTTAACAAACGGCTAAAATAAATGCCGGATTACCCGGAATGCACTACTGTTAATGTTCTCCGAAAAAAATCGTTTTTGATGTGCTCTCAGGCATACAGTTTGACTTATCTGTGTGAAAACAAAACCAGCAGATATGATCGTCACCCTT
>CAIVKT010000462.1 GCA_903906615.1 uncultured Bacteroidota bacterium
ACGGCAACTTGTCAACCTTTTAACCAATTACCTCATTTGCCATGGCCAAAAAGCATTTGCCGTCACCAAGCCCCGTGCCTGCTTTTTCTCCACAAACCAGAACAGCAGTAATGCCGCAAAGAACGCAAGCGGAATGCCTATAAGTCTTGTCCAGATACCATAATAGACATTTCGCCCATCAATGAAATGCGAAACCACATTATCCGTGAGATAAAAAACCGAAAAATGAATAAGGAATAGGGAATAAGACCGCTCGCCCAGCCATATCATCAGTGGCCTGCTCAAAAACGCCTTGAACGACTGCGCATTAAATGCCAGCGCTATGACACCCGCATATATAAGCGCGTAGCCAGAATGGAGTATGGGATAATAATGCGGTTCCTGCTCCATATAGGATACATGATACCATCCGCACCCCAGCAACACCAGCCCGAACAATATAAAGCAGATGCCATGCTTTATATTAAAGTCTTTAGCGGCAAGGAACACACCCATCAGGAAACACAAAGGGTATTCAACGAACTTGCTTACCGAAGACACATCATAAGTGAGCGAGTAAATAAAAGCAAAATGATCCGTGAAAAAGAATTGCAGCCAAGTAGCTAACAATACTGTCACTATTATAGCTCCTGCCACCTTCAGATCACTTATGTCATACTTCTTTGGAAATACAAAGATCACCAGCGGGGCAATGAGATAAAACACTACCTCTATACCCAGGCTCCACCACGCAAGGTTATAATACACCCCATCCCGGTTCACAATGAAAGCCTCTTTAAATGTCTCCAGCCACGAAAACTGCGTGCGCATACCACTCACATTATACCATGTAGGGAATGCGTTATTCTCCCACACCACAAAGGCAGCAAACAAAAGTGCAAAAAAATAAGGTGGGTATATGCGCTTTGCCCTGCGCTTAAAATAATCTATAACATGGAATTGCCGCTGTCGCCTGATGTAGGGGCGCAGCAATACAACCCCACTCAGCACAAAAAAAAGATCAACACCCGACTGCGTGAAATGCTGAAAGTAGTAGCCCGTACCGGGCATACCCAACCGATCAAGGAAATGAACAATATTGGCAGTAAAAGCATGATGAAAGAAGATCATCAGCGCGGCAATGCCACGGAGCCCGTCTAAGAAATGAAAACGTTCCTGCTTATTGCCTGCTAGGTCACTCATGTATGTGATGAAAAGATTTTATTGGCCTATGACTTTTTCTATTGCCTTAAAGATACGCGCCATATCTGCATCCGCAAGGTTGGAGCCTGATGGCAGGCACAATCCATCGGCAAACAAACGCTCCGCTATCCCATCGCCATAAAAAGCACAGCCATCAAATACGGGCTGCAGGTGCATAGGCTTCCACAGCGGGCGCGATTCTATATTTTCCTGCTCCAGTGCCAGCCGCAGGTCTTCTCTTGAAAAACCAGCAACCGAGCTTTCTATAAGTATAGTTGACAACCACCTGTTACTGAAGTAGCCCGCAGGCTCTTGCAATAGTGTGATGCCTTTTTTGCCTGCAAAATAATTTTCGTATTGTGCATATACATTCCTCCGCTGCTCCACCCTCTTCGCCAGCACTTCCATCTGTCCGCGGCCTACGCCTGCACACAGGTTGCTCATTCGGTAATTGTAGCCTATCTGCGAATGCTGGTAATGCGGCGCGGCATCCCTTGCCTGTGTAGCTAGGAAGCGGGCATCCTCGGCCACTTTTGCATTCTTAGACACCAATGCCCCACCCCCCGATGTGGTGATGATCTTATTGCCATTGAACGACAGCACACCTATATCCCCGAACGCGCCGCACCTCCTCCCATCTATTGATGAGCCCAGTGCCTCGGCGGCATCCTCCAGCACGGGTATCTCGTAGCGCCGTGCTATGGCCATGATCTCATCCATCTTAGCAGGCATACCATACAAATGCACCGGTATTATGGCCTTAGGCTTTTTGCCCTTGGCTATCCTGTCCTTTATGGCTTCCTCCATCAGTTGCGGGCTCATATTCCATGTATCCGTTTCGCTATCCACAAATACAGGCGTAGCGCCTACATAAGTTATAGGATTGGCGGTAGCAGAGAACGTCATACTCTGGCAAATGACCTCATCTCCTGCTTTTACTCCAAGCAGCACTAAGCCTAGATGCAGGCCTGCTGTGCCGGAGCTTAATGCAGCTACATGCACATCATCGCCAAGAAACAGTTCAAGGTCTTGTTCAAAGCCGTTCACATTAGGCCCCAGTGGCGCTATCCAGTTGGTATCAAAAGCCTCCTGTACAAACTGCTGCTCTGTGCCACCCATGTGCGGCGACGACAGCCATATCTTATCTTTCATGTTGCGGCTCTTTTACTTTGATCACTTTTGCGGGGTTACCCACCGCAGTGGCATGGTCGGGTATGTCTTTGATCACTACTGCGCCTGCGCCTATGGTGCACCACTTGCCTATGCGTATGCCCTGTATCACCGTAGCGCCCGCACCTATATGCGTACCCTCGCCCACCTGCACATCGCCACACAGCGTAGCATTAGGCGATATGTGTACATAGTCGCCCAGTACACAATCATGGTCTATGGAGGAAGAGGTATTGAGTATACAATGCGTGCCTACTTGTGTATCGGCATTCACCACAACGCCGGCCATCACCACAGTGCCCTCGCCTATCGCAGCCCGCTTAGATATATGACTGAACCCATGAACCGCAGTACCAAATTTCACAGTACCAGCCCCACGCTCTGCCACTCTTTTTCTTGTTGCATTCACGCCTATGGCAATGATCATTTTATCTGCGGATTGCACCAAGGGCTTTTGCACGGTATAGCCACATATGGGCGCTTTGGCAGCATCATCCCACACAGCAATACCTGCAACACCGGTACTTTCCAGTATCTCGATGATCACCTTCCCATGTCCGCTGGCTCCGTAAACGATCATAAATAATTCAATTATTGATTACCCCTAAACTTCTCCATCGTTGCCGATGTCTCCGAACTAATACCCTCACTCCGCAGCACATTCCTTACCGTAAGCAGCAATATCCTGATGTCTAATGCAAAACTAAGATTATTTACATACCACACATCGTATGCAAATTTTTGTTGCCAGCTTATGGCATTGCGCCCATTCACCTGTGCCCAGCCGGTAATGCCGGGGCGCACATCGTGCCTGTGCATCTGCGTTTCATCATACAGCGGCAGGTATTCCTCCAGCAAAGGCCGGGGGCCTACGAGTGCCATATCGCCTTTTATCACGTTCAGCAATTGTGGTATCTCATCCAGCGAGGTTTTGCGTACAAACCTGCCAATAGCTGTGAGCCGTGCGGCATCGGGCAGTAGCTCGCCGTCCTTGGCCCTGCGGTCATTCATGGTCTTGAACTTAATCACCCTGAATATGTGCCCACCCCTGCCCGGCCTGCGCTGCAAAAAGAAGGGTTTACCGCTATTGGCCACAGCCAGCAACACTACCACAACTATAAAGACCGGCGACAGCACCACGAAAGCCACCAACGCAAGTACCCACTCCATCAATGGCTTGATGAACCGTGCATATGCTGTGCGGGAAGGCGGTGTGGCTGCTGCTGGCAATATATGAATACCCTTTATTACAAATGAAAGTTAAAGATAATCATAACCGCTACATTTAAGCCCCGATACAGGCAAAAATGAGTTATTATTGTATAGCAAAAAGATAAATTAAGGGAGCCATGAAAAACAAAACAGTGGTATTAGGCGCATCCGAAACAACCACCCGCTATAGCTACCTGGCCGTAAACAAGCTACGCGACCACAACCACGAAGTAATAGCCATAGGCAAGAAAGCTGGCAAAGTACGCGATGTGGAGATACAAACCACCCAAGTACCATCCGAAGATATAGATACAGTGACCCTGTACCTCAATCCCATGCACCAGCAGCCCTACTACGACTACATACTATCCCTAAAGCCAAAGCGCATCATCTTTAACCCCGGCGCCGAGAATGAAGAACTGGAAACCCTCGCCGAAAAAAACGGTATCAAAGCGATGGAAGCTTGTACATTGGTACTATTGAGTACCGGGCAATTTTAATTTTCTTTTTACCAAAGAATATTACCCGATTTTACGTCTATATTAGTAGAGACAATGAAAAATGAATAAACCCGGCTCCATACAAATAACAATCCCCACACCCTGCACTCAAAACTGGGATGAAATGGCACCCGCGGGCCAGGGACGTTTTTGTGCACATTGCAGCGAAACCGTTATTGACTTTACCAACTACAGCGACAGCGCCCTCTATAATTTCTTTGCAAAAAACAACAGCGAACATGTATGCGGCAGGTTTCTCGGCACACAATTAGATCGCAACATTCATATCCCTCCACAACCACACAGCCAGTTATACCGGCTCACCGTAGCTTTTGGCCTTACACTCTTATTCACACAAACACCGCAGTTACTGGCGCAGAGCAGGCCTCCTATTGCAGTGCAAAGTTTGCCAACAAAACTAACCGATATACCCAACCATGCGAATCTGGGCATACTGAAAGGCAATATCATGGATGATAAAAAAGAACCCCTGCCAAGTGCAGTAGTACAAGTATTCCAGAATGGCGTTTTAAAAGGTGGCGCAGCAACAGACTATGATGGAAACTACATTATCACACCATTAGACACAGGGAAATATGATGTAATCGTTCTGTATTATGGCTTCGATTCTATTCGGCAGACAGGGGTATTGGTCGCTGAAAATAAGACAACAATAATCAATTACAATATGGCTCGTCATAATACAGGACTACAAACCATTATGGTACATACCTATGGCAAGATGCGACTGTCAAATAGCGAACGCACTAACAATGAACTAATAGATCAATCTAAAAAGAAAGAAGAATATATACCCCCATCACCGGGCAACAAAACCTATACCCGCGAAGAAATAAATAACTCCCCAAAATAAATGATCGATCTATAAAAGTCTCACATTACTGGATTACTAACCCAGCCACAGCGCACCACCAACACTATCGCGGCTTGCGCCCGTCACACTACTGAGCACATTCACTTCTTCGCGCCACCTCAGCGTGCCTATCAGCGCCATTACCAGGGCTTCTTTATATTTCACCACATCAGGCTCCGGCACTACCACGGTTACATGGTAGGGTTCCAGCGCCTTTTCTATCTGCATCACGAGGAAGCTATTGAATGCGCCACCACCTGTTACTAATAGTTGTGCCTGCTCTTTGCTATGCGGGTATTGCGCCACTGCTGCGGCTACCTGTGTGGCTATATGTGCCACCATAGTATGCAGCAGGTCATAAGTGCTGTGACCGCTCTCTAATAAATGCGGGAAGGCAATATCCCTCGCCGCTTCATTGCTCAATGATTTTGGTGCAGGTTGTTGGTAATACGATGCTTCATTCAACCCATCAAGTACCTCCGGCAGCAGTGTACCGTGGGCAGCCATGCTGCCGCCTTCATCCATAATCTTTCCTTCAAGGGCTGCAAGTGTGTTCAATACCTGGTTGGCCGGGCAAATGTCAAATGCAATGCTGTCCTGCCCTTGCTGCACAGTTATATTGGCTATGCCGCCTATGTTCAGCAGGTAATCATATTCGCCAAACAACAGCTTATCTCCTATAGGCACTATAGGGGCTCCCTGCCCACCCAGCGCCACATCCATAGCACGTAGGTCACTGATCACAGGTAGTTGTATGGTAGCAGCTATAGCTGCGCCATCGCCCACCTGGCAGGTGGTATTGTTTTGCGGCTCATGAAAAACAGTATGCCCGTGGCTGGCTATAAAATGCACCTTATGCCCAAGGTTATACCGCTCTATAAAGTCATTCACCTGTGTGCCCAGGTACTTGCCATAGCGGGTATGCAGTTTCAAAAAATCACTTACATGCACATCTGCTGCGTGTCGCAGGTCATTTACCCACTCTTCCGTATAAGGCATACAATCTGCCTGCAGAATGGTATAGCTCCATTGCCCGCGCACCTCTTCCAGTTGCACCAACGCCAACCCGACCAAAGAACACGCCCACCGACCAAAGA
>CAIVKT010000463.1 GCA_903906615.1 uncultured Bacteroidota bacterium
CTCACCACTGCCGAGTTGGCCGCCACGCCCACACTTTCTGTACCACTGCCCGAGTTATATCCTTTATAGCAGCCAACAAATCCTATGGCAAAACCAAAGAAGATCGTCTTAATAAAAGAAGGAAGCAGATCGGTAAAGGCAAGTGAGTGGAATGCCTTGTTGAAGTAAAGGATAACGCTGAAATGCCCACCAATGTTTGACCCTAAAAAGCCCCCGCCAAGTGCCAGGGTATCTGCGAGTATGGTAAGCAACGGCACCATCAGTGTGCAGGCTATGATGCGGGTCACTACAAGATATTGTATTGGGTTGGCGCCGGATACTTCCATCGCGTCTATTTGTTCGGTCACCTTCATGCTGCCCAGCTCTGCACCTATGCTCGATGCTATTTTTCCCGAGCAGGTAAGTGCGATGATAACAGGTCCTATCTCACGGATCACCGATATAGCCACCATACTGGGTACAAAGCTTACTGCCCCGAATTCTTTCATGGTGGGTACAGATTGTAGCGTCATTACGAAACCAAGGATGAAACCGGTAATACCTACTAACCCTATAGACTTGTACCCTACGACATAGCATTGTCGTACCAGCTCATTCCACTCAAACCCTGACCGGAATATGTTACGCGCAAAAGTACCCATAAAGAGTACCTGGTCTCCTATTTCACTCATCCAGTCGGGTAAAAGAGTAGTACTAGTAACGCTCGCTGTTTTCATTTTATAATGGCTTTCCGGGGCCATTACCAGCATGGCCGCTGTTAGCAATAAGCAAAATCATGCCATAGATTTTAGCAGATAAGACCCGTTATCATTCGTTTTTGGGTGAAGGGCAAGCAGTGGGGTACGGTGTGTATTTCTGTTTTACAGGAAATACGACTAAATTTATAGCTTATCTGCTGCTATGCCCCTTACCCCGGTAACGATAGTTACGCCCTGCTACAATGAAAGTGTGTTTGCTATCAGGTTTTTAGAAAGCCTGCAGGCCAGCCTGGCATCGCTGCCTTTTGCTTTCTGTGTAGTGGTAGTCAATGACAGGTCTACGGATGATACATCGGCATTGCTGAGAAAATTCAGCTTCGTATCGCCCAACCTTTCGTTGCGGGTGCTCGACCTCAAATTCAATGTGGGCCAGCAGGCAGCCATATACCAGGGTCTCCTATATGCGCAAACGCTGCCGTGCGATCATTTCATCGTTATGGACGCTGATGGCGAAGATGCACCCACTGCTATTCCGGAATTGCTGCAACACCTGGATGCCGATATTGTGAACGTGGTGCGCAGCAAGCGCAAAGAATCACTACAGTTCAAGATTTGCTACGCACTATACAAAACCGTGTTCAGGATGGTGACGGGCAAGCAAATGAACTTCGGCAACTTCTGCCTCATCAGGCGCAATGTTTTGGAGAGTGCGGTATACAGTACTTTCTCGCATTTTGCGGCTTTCCTTTCCAAGCAAAGGGGCAATATCAGGTACATTACTGCCGACAGGGAGCAGCGCATAGGCGGCCAGTCAAAGATGGGCTTTAAAAAATTATTCTACCATGCCTTCCGCTCCTTTGTGGAATATGGCGAAGACTTGCTCATGCTTTTCTTTAAGAGCTTTATCCTCATTATGATCGCATTGGTCATTACCCTGGGCAATGTAGTGTACCAGAAATTCATTTCGCATACCTCCATACAAGGCTGGTTCAGTACCATGATCACCATACAGGTGAATCTGGCGATGACCTGCTTTGGCTTCTTTGTGCTGGGCATACTGCTCATACACCTCAACAACAGCAACTCCAATTCCAAATCCGCTATCTATGAAGTACAGGCTCACGAAAACACATAGATACGTCATTCTGCTTTTTTTGATCGCGTTATGTTGCCGGTTGGTCATCATTGGTTATCATGATTCCAATCTTGGCGGCATTGAGCCGAATGTGGTATATGGCGTGCAGCGGGTATTGCTGGGGCAGCAGCTCTACCAGGATCCTGCTTCCGGCACTTATGCCGTAATGCAATACACACCGCTGTTCTATTATACTGCGGCAGCGGTGGGCAAGGTGCTGGGTATTAGCGGCACTGATGCCCATGGAGTGTATGCTTTATGCAGGGCGCTCGCATTACTGTTCAACCTGCTTACCATACTGGTGTTTGCCGGTATCATGCGCATGAGGGGCATGAGCAGGCCAGATGCGCTCATCACAGCATTGCCTGTACTCATCATACTTACCGCCCACTTTTACACTCGTGGCGATAGCATGTACCTCTTCTTCTTTGTAGCGGCTGCTTATTTTTACCTGCGCTACAACATAAAGGCCGGTGTTGTCAACATCCTCCTTGCTGCGTTATGC
>CAIVKT010000464.1 GCA_903906615.1 uncultured Bacteroidota bacterium
CATCAACATACCAAGCCTTCTCATAACGCCAATGTTTTTATCAGTTCTTTATTAAATGCCTCAAGATCAGCAGGTTTGCGGCTGGTGATCAGGTTGCCATCATGTACCATTTCTTCGTCTACCCAGTTTACACCGGCATTCTTCAGATCGGTTTGCAGGGAGGGATAGGAGGTCATCTTCCTGCCGGAGAGCAGGCCTGTTTCTATTAATGTTTGCGGGCCATGGCATATAGCAGCCAGCGGTTTGCCGGATTGTAAAAATTCTTTTACGAATTGTACCGCTTCCCCATTTTGGCGCAGCTTATCGGGATTCATTACCCCACCCGGTAAAACCAGCGCGTCATAGTCTTTAGTTTTAGCTGCAGATAATTCCTTATCCACATCCAGTTCTATGCCCCAGTCTTTGGTGTTCCAGGCCTTTACCTTGCCTCCTTTGGGAGATATTATATCGACAATTGCGCCGGCCTGCTCTAAAGCTTCTTTAGGGCTGGTCAGCTCTACCTGTTCAAAACCATTTTCGGTAAGTATTGCGATTCTTTTATTGTTCAGCGTTTTCATAACTTCTTTCATTCTTATCTCTTACTAATAAAAAACTGTGCCTGATGCCATGATCTTACTATTAATTATTTGCGAAGGGTCTTAACATACAGCTCCAACTGCGCCAGGTCTGAGTCGGCAAGTACTGTGCCGAACATAGGCATTGTGCCACGGCCATGGATGATAGTGGTAACAATACCCATACTATCCAGCTTAGTGAGTTGTAGGTTTTCTGCGCCGTTACCCTCGTGATCGCCGTATAAGCCATGGCAGGCCTGGCATTTCTCCTGGAAAAGTTCTTTGCCCCGTGATGTATTATCGACAGCAGCGGGTGTAGGCACCACGTTGGTAGTGGTCATGTAGCTGGTAGAGGCTGAGCCGGGAGTGGAAGAATTGCAACTGCTCGCCGCAATTGCCAATAAAAAAATGATGTAAGTGCGTTTCATGGTTTTGGCTTTTGCCTTATCATTACTAATATTATACCACGGCATTGTGTTGCCCATGAGGCATTTTACAGCGAGTGTCCGGAGTACCCGGGGCGTTGCCACGGGCTGAGGTATTGCGCCCCTTCAGGGCTTGTGGTGCCTTGTCTCGCGAGTTTCCCAGGGCGTTACCCCGGGCTGACGTATTACGCCCCTTCAGGGCTTGTGGTGACCTTTTTTCATTTGCTAGGGATATCCTATTCTATTTTTGTCGCTTCATGAGCTGTTCTATGTATATAATACCTGGCAAAGCTCGCAAAAGAAGGTACGGCGATGCTTTTTACCGAGGTGCGCCCGGTGAAAAGGGACATTATCCCTCGGGCAAACTCCCTTATTATGTGCCAGCCAGTGCTGTTTCAATACAAAGGCTTTTTTCCATTCCAGGAAATCGAAGCTGTAGTTGCGGGCTTCTTTTATCATCAGGTTCAGTTGCTTTACAGGCAGCGCGCCCACGGTACTGAGCGGGTGTACCCGTATGCGGAACAGCACCTCGTTCTTGATGATATTGCCCACACCGGCAAATATCTCCTGTGTGAGCAGGGCATCGCATACGAGCATATCGGGTACTTCTTTTAGCTTTTTCTTTGCTTTCTTCGGGTCCCAGGCATCCGAGAGCACATCGGCGGCCCAGTCATACGCCTCATCTAATGGCCCTTCAATAAACTGTATGGAGCAGGTGTAAAAGTTCAATTCGCCGTTCTTAAACTTCATACTCAATCGTGGCCGGGTATCCTTTCGCTCATTGATGCGGTAGCTGCCAAACATGAGCAGGTGTATTTTGACCGTAAACGTTTTGAAGCAGATAAGGAAATGCTTGCCCCATGTTTTGAAGGCAATGATCTTTTGGCCATGTAGCCGCTCAATGCCTATTTTAGCATTACCGGACACCTCCATTATCTTCTGCCCGGAAAATTGTTGCACCTGCTCTTTAAGTATAAGAATGGATGGCCCTTCCGGCATAATGAAGTTTTTAACTAAGTGCAATAAAAAAACATACCATGCGCCTTAAACAGCCTAAAAAAATATTGAGGCACGCCTTTTATAAGTGCTATACCTATGGATACCGAAACAAAAGATGCCCCAATAACCCTGAACCGCAGAAAGCTAAAATCACTGCTGCATGACGGCGAGAAGTGCGCCGAGGCTATTAACCTCGTATATGTAACCGACCAGCAGTCCGGCATTAGCCGGGTGAAGCATGGAAAAGGATTTACGTATATGCTTGACGGTAAAGAAATAACAGATGCCGATACACTCGCCCGCATAAAGGCGCTTGTATTGCCACCTGCCTGGGAACAGGTGTGGATATGCCCCTTCCCCAATGGACACCTGCAAGCCACAGGAACAGACAAACTTAACAGGAAGCAATACCAATACCACCCGCTATGGAATACGCTGCGCAACCAAACCAAATTCTTTCACCTGCAAGACTTTGGTAAAGCCCTGCCTACTATGCGCGAACGGCTAAATGCCGATATGAAACTGCCCGGCCTGCCACTGAATAAAGTACTGGCTGCTGTAGTATCGCTGATGGAAGACACAGGTATACGTGTAGGCAACAGTATGTATGAAAAGCTGTATGGCACCATTGGCATCACTACACTTAAAGACAAGCATGTGGAGATCAAGGGAAACCAACTCCAATTCAGCTTTAAAGGCAAGAAGGGTGTGTACCACAATATAAAACTGAAGAGCAAGCGCCTCTCTACTATTGTGAAGCAATGCCGGGATATACCGGGCAAGGAGCTATTTCAGTATTATGATGATGATGGCAAGCGCCACAGCATAGACTCGGGCATGGTGAATGCGTACATCAAAGAAGTGTGCGGCGATAGCTTTACCTCCAAAGACTTCCGCACATGGACAGGGACCCTA
>CAIVKT010000465.1 GCA_903906615.1 uncultured Bacteroidota bacterium
ATCCATGAGGCGAATTTACCCAACTGCGGCAGCATGGCCAGTTTTTCCATCATGCCGTTCTTAGGCGCCGATAGTTTCTTGAAAAGGTCTTCTATATCACGCGTTACGTCATCCAACTCGGTCACGCCAAGCGCAATACACATCCTACGCTCGCTACCCATAGCATTGATAAGCAACGGAAAAGAAGTGCCTGTATTCTCAAAAAGTAATGCCTTATTTCTGTCGGGTGTTTTAGAGATACGGTCGGTGATCTCTGCAATTTCCAGTACGGGGTCTACAAAGGTTTTAATTCTAACCAATTCTCCCGCCTGCTCTAATGCTTCTATAAACGCATGTAGCGATCTGTATGCCATACAGCAAAGGTAAGCAAGAGCGCGCAGGTGGCACAAATAGGGCTATAATGAAACGTTATTGATATTATTAAATAAACGTCCCCTTCGTCAGCGCATAAAACCTATGCTACAAGGGGGAATTTCCATCACGAGTATCCTTATCCCCGCTAATGATGAGGGAGGGCTTCATGCGGGCGGTGATGCGCTTGCCGAGGCGCATAAAGGGCAGCTCTACCCAGTAGTGCATGGCGGTAGCTGCCAATACCACGCAGAAGAAACACACTATAGTACCAATGATGAAATGAACCGGCGAATGCTGCTGCGGTACGTATTTCTGCATAAAATTGTACAGCACCTCCAGTACTATAATATGCACAAGGTAAATCCCATACGAGATCTTTCCGAGATACACCAAAAACCTGTGTTCCAGTAGCCGTTGCGCGGCCCGGCTCCTTAAAATGGCAACAAGGAATACGAAACAGCTGAGGCCGGTGTAAGTGAAAAAATCGATACCAAGAAAATAAGTAAGATCGTGGTAAGTTTTGCCAAATGGAAGCACACTATCCAACTGCCGCAGGGAGAACAGGACAGTAGCCAAAGCCAATAAGAGATACTTGTATTTGTACCATTTGGTTTGTATAAATGTCTCGCCAGTGATCTCGCCATAGTAAGCGCTGGCTATAATGCCGAAAAAGAAGAGGTAACTGAAATCCAGGTTGTTCCCGATGATGAGCGTAACGACAGCAAAGTAAGGAATGAGCTTCCTGTTCTTCATGGCCAGTGCAATGTAAAAAGGCATAAGGAAAGACCCCAGCATTTCGATGGTGAGTGTCCAGCCCGGATAGTAGAGCGTATTATGAAACCTGAATAACAATGCCTCATTCCAGAAGCCGTCCTTATTGTACACGAACAACTCTGTGAGTGTTTTGGTATCGAAGTAATGCCGGGTCGTGTACAATGCTGTAACCACTATGAGCAGGAAGTATGCAGGGAATAAGCGGAACACCCTGCTCACATAAAACTGCTTCACATCCAGCGGCTTGCCCAGCACTATGTATTTGTAGGACAGCACAAAACCACTGAGCACAAAAAAGAAAGACACAGCATCATTGCCATTGAAGAGGAAAAAGAAATAATGCACATTCACCTTGTCCTGGAAGTGGCGGGCTATGTAGTGGCTGCCAAAAACCATTAACGCAGCTATACCCCTTGCGGAATCAAGATATTTGAAGTGTTTTATCGTGTGGCCTCCGGGCGTATCAGGCATAGGGTAATAAAAGTAGGCAATTTATAAAATTGTAGCCTCTTCTTTTATAACGCACTACCCCTATTATTTATTTTACCGATACCACGCCTGCCTTTATCGCATACATGGCCAGGCCGGTGCGGGTGGTAACGTTTAGCTTTTTAAACAGGTTCTCCCGGTAGCCATCTATGGTGCGTGGGCTCAGGCACATCTGGTCGGCTATCTCTTTGTAGGTAAGCTCGCTGCAGCACAGCCCTAGGAAATGCAGCTCGCGCTCATTGATCTCCACATTCATCCGGCCTTCGGGGTCGTGCAGTATATTCAGCATACGGCCTGTTACCAGGTCGGAGTGGTAGAAGCCATCTTTATGCACCTTGCTGATGGCCACCCGCAGGTCTTCGGGGTCTGAGTCTTTGAGTACATAGCCGTTAGCTCCGTTGCGCAGCATCTTGATCACGTTCAGCTCAGTATCGTACATAGAGAGCGCCAGTATCTTTATGTCCGGCCAGCCTTTCTTAATCTCTGCTGCGGTTTCGTAGCCGTTCATGCCGGGCATGTTTATATCCACTATGCACACATCGGGCAGTACTTCGGCGGCCTTCAGCTTTGTGATCAGCTCATGGCCGTCGCCCGCTTCCATGATCACGGTAAGGTCCTCAAACTTAGAAAGGAATTCGGCCACGCCTTTGCGCAGTATGGCATGGTCATCGGCCAGGGCTATCTTTATCATACAGGTACGTTTTCGGTAGTGTTTACAATGTCCAGCTTTATGGTGGTGCCTTTTTCTTTTACGGAGGTCACCGATATCTTGCCTTGCAGCATCTCTGTGCGCACGTGCATATTATTGAGGCCTATGCCGTTGTTGCCCCGCTCGCTGGTATCAAAGCCCACACCATTGTCTTGTATAATAACGCTGATGCCTGCTGGCGCATAATTAAGCGCCACATCTATAGCCGTGGGGCGGGCATGTTTTATGGCATTGGCTATGGCCTCCTGCACTATACGAAACACCAGCAACTCCTTCTCATTGCCTATGCTGTATTCATCGCCATTGATATAGAGGTTGCACTTTACCTCCTTGGCAGAGCGTATATACTCCAGGTCTTTTTCAATAGCATCGGCGGTGACAAGGTGTTTTACAAACCTTGCCTTAGCAAAAATATTATGTTTTAGAATATGGCAAGATAGAGTAGTTTTGCAATCGTGAGAGTATGCAGTAAATCCAAGTTTTAAACAGCGGGGCGATGTTATAAGTTCCATACTTGGTAACATACTATCACAAATGAAACGATTGAAGGGTAAAATACAGATTAAAATTAATGGAAGCAGGACGTTTTCAGACCACCCTCGATACTTCGCCAAACTCAATCCGTAGGTCAACGACCACCCTTCAATCGCTTTATTTAAAAGAATTCAATAACCGTTAAAAACTGACAAAATATGTAAACTTCAAAATAAGATTTTAGTCCTTTATTCACAACTATCCGAAACTTTTTTGCCTGAATAGCGGCCATACCTTTGGTTAAGAACGACCAAAACACAAAAATATGGGGCTATTCAAACGTAGTA
>CAIVKT010000466.1 GCA_903906615.1 uncultured Bacteroidota bacterium
AACTAAGGGTAGCTACCCCTGCACTTACTCCGGTAATAGTTCCGCCTGCATCAATTGTTGCTATTGTGGTTGGCGAAATAGACCATGTACCACCTCCACCTATATACGTGCCTAGTGATAGAGCCACCCATATACCCGTGAAACTTCCTTCGCCATATTCCAAAATACTGGATCCGACACAGACCGCGTTTGGTCCATATATTGGATCAACAGGAGAGACACTAATAACTGTTGTGCTATAACATCCGGTGGGCAGAGTGTATTTTATTATCGAGCTACCGCTTGAAAGGGCTGTAGCAACTCCTCCAATGCCTACTGATATTATTGCAGGTGCCGATGAATACCAATTTCCTCCAGAAGGTGAAACTGAAATCAAACCAGAGGAACCATTACAGAGGCTACCGGGTCCACTCATTGTAGGTAGCGGATTTACACTAACAGGCAGAATAACATAACTACCACCCACAGTATAAGTGATCGTAGCAATACCTGACGATACACCCGTAACGATACCTGTAGTGGAGCCAACCGTGGCTATTGAACTATTGCTACTGCTCCATGTACCACCCGAAGATGTATCACTAAGTGTAGTATTTGAACCACTACACATAAAATTAATTCCAGTGATGGGGCCTACGACCGCAAACGAAGAAAAAGAGATCAACAGTAATGCAAGGACAAGGTATAAATTTCTCATAGGCGGTTTTCATAACTTTAAAATACGCTAAATATCTTATTGCTTTCTTCTACCTCTCCACCACAAACCTTAACACCTTATCCACATGCGCCGAATGCAGCGACACCTGGTACATGCCATTTGCAGGCATATTACTAAGCGATATCGTTGCGCTTAGGTTTCCGTTGGTGGTGGTTGTTTTGTTTTTGTACACGGTATTACCCAGCATGTCTGTGATCTCTATTGATACTTCTTCGTCTGCGCCTAAGTTGAGTGCGCCCTGTACCAGGAATGTACCCCTGTTTGGGTTGGGGGCTATGGATATGCCTTCTTTGGTGTTGAGCGCGGGTACGCTTACGTTAAAGAGTGTGATGGTCACAGAGTTGGATAATGAGGAGGTGCTACAAAGGCCATCGGCAGTTACATCGCAGGTGATCACATCGCCATTATAAAAACCATCGGATATAAATGATGATGAGGTAGCGCCGGGGAATGGTGTGGTGTTTATCTCCCATTGGTAGGCCGGGTGCGCACCGCCATTTATGACACTTGCTATCAGCGTATCTGTTTGGCCTACGCTTACAAATGTGGTAGCCGTGGCTGTTATAGATACTGTTGGTGTTACCTCCGGCAATACGATCATGTGCAATGATTGTGATGCGGTATCGGGCAGGGCGCAAAGGGCGTTACTGGTGAGGCGTGCTGTCACCACATCGCCATTGGCGGGTATGTAGTGGTAGCTACTGCCGGTATCTACCGTAGCGCCATTTACGGTCCATTGATAGGCAGGTGCGCTGCCGCCATTAGTAGCTGTGGTAGTAAATGCAGTCAGCGAGCCGGAGCAAACGGTGTCTGTCCAGGCCGGGCTGGCAGCAAGGGTGATGGCAGGCAATACCGATGGCTCTATGGTAATGGCCTTGGTAGCATACTTAGTGGCGCAACTGTTGCTTACGGTATAGGTAATGATGTCGGTGCCTGCGGCTACGCCGGTCACCAAGCCTGCGGCTACAGTGGCTGTGGAGCTGCTGCATGTCCAGGTGCCGGGTGTAGATGCTTCTGTGAGCAATACATGCGCGGTATTGCATACGCTGGCCGGGCCGGATATTGGATTGATGCCGATGATGTTCTCTATGGTATTGGTCATTACTACGGGATTGTCATCAAAGAAGATGCCTGCATGGTTGTAGATGGTGGTTCCATCGGGCAGGCTGTTCTTTGCCTTTACGGTAAAGACCACCTGTCCATTGCACTGGCCATGGTGTGCGCTATCCAGCAGGCGAATATTGGGGAAGTCGAATTTGATGATATTGTGGCCGCCCTCATTGGTTACATACATATTCATCACTGCAGTGGAGGATACTATTTTTATAGTGTGCGCGTCTACATTGTCGGAGAGGGTGTCCATGACAAAAATGTTCATAGCCGTATCGTTGCCTGTGTTCTCAAAGTTGATGGTGTATTGCAGCGGAGTACATGGAAGTACATTGCCCTGCGGAGAAACGGCTATGAAGTTGGGGTCGTAAGAAGAGATGATGGTATCTACCCGCACTACAAGATTATTGGTGGTATCCACATCGCCGGTATACGGGTATACTGCAAAGCTGGAATTGACCGTATCGCCGGTTACCAGGAATGGCCCTGTAATGCCGAGGTTGTACCATATAGTAGGCCATTCATAGTAGGGCGCGTAGATGGATACGGGAGGTAGGTGCCAGGTCACCGTAGTGCCAACCACAGAATATGGTGAAGGATATGAACCGGTGAAGATATACTTAGGGCTAAAATTCATCACCACCACAGTGCTCTCCGGTGTGCAATAGGTATTGCGTACATTGATGCACCCCCAGGCTACGTGCCTGCCACAATACATATCGGCAGTGATGCCCAGGTCGAATGCAGCTGTGGATGCACAGTACGTGCCGAAGTTCTTTTGTGTGTAGGTATTGGCATAGCTGCTGATGGTATCGTAGATGATGCCGCCTGCTGGACTGGTGATGGATAGATTAGTATCTAACCCTATAGGGCGGAAGGAATAGATGGTGCCGGAATCGCCATAGGCTTTGTAGAAGAAGCCGTTCATGGTAGTGATGGTGTCTATCACTATCCCGTTAGAATCCACCTCGGTGCTGACAGGCATGGTGAGCATAGCATCGCCAGCATCCAGCGTAGAATCATTATTAGTATCGAAGTAGTAGGTGATGGGCAGCGTGCGGCAGTAGTTGTAGTTGACAGTGAAAGTGGCCGAGTCCTGGCGGGTAATGCCATCGCGCAACACCTGTTTCACGGTGTAAGAGCCGGAAAAATTGTATTGGTGGAAGATGGTATCTACTGTATAGGGTACGCCATAATATTCGGGTACTATATGCACACTATCAGATGTGCCATCACCGTAGTAGGTGAGTATGTTGGAATTGGGCGCGCTGCCACAGGTATGTATCACAAAGCCCAGGCCATTGCAGAAGTGGGATGGCGTATCTATGGTGTATTGCGCGGTGATGGTATTGTAGACTGAGCCACTTATAATATTAGAATAAGAGAACAGCCCGCTGGAGTAACAAGTAGCCATACAACGGTAGTAGAGTGTGGCTTGCGGATTGATATTTATTGAGTCGAATGAGCCACCGTATATATTAGTCCAGGTAGTGGTGTTAGGGGACGACTGCCATTGATAGCCTGTGCCGCATACATGTGTGGCGCCGGTGAGGTAAAGGGTATTCACATTGTCGCTGCAAACGGATGGTGCGCCCAGGTGTGCTGTGTCGGTTCCAGGTGTGCCTGTGCAAACAGAATTGACTGTAACCGTGCGCATCGTGGTGCAGCCGGTGGAGTAGGCCGTGCAGGTGATAATAGCAGTGCCGGTAGAATTGCCGGTGATAATGCCATTGAAGGAATACAAAGATGAACTTACGCTTGCCACAGACGGATTACTGCTGCTCCAGGTGCCATATATAGAGGAGCCAAGCTGGATGGTATCGTAAGCGCAAATAGCAGAGAAGCCGGAGATAACAGGAGGAGGGTCTACCGTTATCATAGTGCCGGAGCTGCAACCTGCCACCGTATAGCTGATGGGTGTAAGGCCGTTGGTAATGCTCGCAACATAACCGGAAGTGGAACCAATAGTAGCCACTGTAGGTGTAATGCTTGACCATACGCCACCTGCGGTAGCGCAATGCAGGGTAGTAGGGATACCGGTGCAAACACTCGTAATTCCGGTGATAGCAGCAGGCGAGGCCAGCACAGTAACAGTTTTGGTAACCAGCCCGCAGGAGCCACCTATAGTATAGGTGATAGTGGCCGTGCCTGCCGATGCACCATATATAATACCGGATAAAGAGCCTGCTGTGGCCACGGAAGGATTACTACTGGCCCAGATGCCACCCGCAGTGGTATCTGTAAATGTTGTAGACAGGCCGGAGCAAATACTGGTGGTTGTCGTCGTTATTGGCAATATAGAATTAGTAACAGAAACAGTGGTGGTAACGGGGCAGCCTGTGCTGGCGGCTGTAAATGTGATCACTGATGATCCTACGCTTACACCCATATAAGTACCCGAAGAACCTATAGTAGCAACGGCAGGTGTACTGCTGCTCCAGGTACCACCGCCTGTGGTCGCATTGTGAAGTATATTGGTAGAGCCGAGGCAAACACCTGTGGTGCCTGTGATAGGCGCGGTGGCTGGAAGAACAGTGACTGTTGTAGAACCCATGTTGTTTGTACATCCAGTAGTTAAGTCTATACCTATAGCTGAATAAACCCCGGAATAAGTTACCGGCCCAAAATCTATTGATGCCCCATAACCCGCTACCGCTGTACCTATAGCAGCACTCCCAAAAAACAATTGATAGTTCACACCTGTTTGTGAGCCGCTCAAATGAATATCTGAACCTGGTGTACCTGCACATACAG